>PFRL01000035.1:4934-10627 GCA_002788555.1 Parcubacteria group bacterium CG_4_9_14_0_2_um_filter_35_11
TGATAAAATATGGAAGCCATCAAAAGGAGGAGCCGGCCAAAGGTTAAATACAAAAAGCATTAAATTTATCCAGACAATATAACCAAAATAGAAAACTAAATTTTGGAAAAAAGTAGTCTGATAAATTCTAATAAATCTGATTAAAGCTCCGAACAATATCGCAATTAAAAAATTAGAGAGAGGGCCTGCCAACGCCACTTTTAATGTTCCATATTTTTTATCCTTAAAATTAGAGGGGTTAATCGGAACGGGTTTGGTCCAGCCGAAGATAATCCCCCTGCCAGAAATAAGGCTTGACAAAAATAAAATTCCAGGAAGTAAAACCGAGCCAAAGGGATCGAGGTGCTTTAGGGGGTTTAAAGTGAGTCTCCCGTTAATGCGGGCTGTTGGATCTCCCAAAGAATCGGCTACAAAGCCATGGGAAACCTCATGGATAACCACTGAGAAAAGAAAAATAAATCCGAGAAATAATGAATTTATAATCTCCATTGAAAAAAAAGAGGATATGTGTTAGTATCCTAAGGTAAAAAATATAAAAATATGAAAAAATGTGTTATTTGCGGGAAATCCTATACTAAAACTATAACACTAAAAAAGTTAAGAGGCAAGTACAACCCGACTTCAAAAAAGAAAAAGTACCCAAATTTGCAGTGGGTAAAATTACCACCCGAATTTGCTAAAAAATTAGGCTTACCGGCTGACAGAAGAGTTAAAGCCTGCACCAAATGCATCAAAAGACTCTACAAAGTTTAAAAATCATTTTTGGTTCCAAGGGAATAGGAGCAAAATGACGTAAGGGGACGGCTTGTCCATCATCTTAAGGGAGGCGTGGAACCAAAAATCGGGGTGTAGTACAACGGTAGTATGCAGGCATGGGGGGTCTGTGACCCGGGTTCAATTCCCGGCACCCCGACCAATCGACTATACTGAACTTAGCGCGAATCTATTTTTAGCGAAACTGCGTTAGCAGTTTCGCCTCGCCCGCGCTTCGGCCGGGCGGGAAAGAAAAGTTTTTCAAAAATTTTTAGCGGATGCCGTAGAACGCCGTAAAAGCGGGAGGCGAAGCCTGAGAATACCGCGGTTTTAGCCGTGGTAGTTCATATGGAATTTAGAACTATTGCTATTATTGCCCATATTGATCATGGTAAAACTACGCTGGTAGATGGCCTTTTAAAACAAGGAGGTGTTTTTGGCGTTAGGGAAGAAGTGCCGGAAAGAGTAATGGATTCCAATATTCAAGAGAAAGAGAGGGGCATCACAATTTACGCAAAAAATGCTTCAGTAAAATACAAGGATACAAAGATAAATATAATTGACACTCCGGGCCATACTGCATTTGGTTCCGAAGTGGAACGGGTTTTGCGCGCAGTGGACTCTGTTTTACTTTTGGTCGATGCCTGCGAGGGACCGATGCCTCAGACCCGTTTCGTTCTTAAAAAGTCGCTGGCCTTGGGTTTAAAACCTATTGTAGTAATCAATAAAGTAGATAGACCAAACGCCAATCCCAACGAAACCCTGAGCGCAGTTTTTGATTTATTTGGTGAACTGGGGGCGAACAATGAGCAATTAGATTTTTCTTATATATTTACCGATGCCAAAAAAGGAATTGCTTACAGGGATTTAGGTGATAAATCTTCTGATCTGACGCCTTTATTTAATTTAATTTTAGAAAAAATCAAACCTGCCAGGTCCGGTAATTCATTTCCTTTGCGATTCCAGGCGATTAAGCTTTTTTATGACAATTTTTTGGGTCGGATGGCTTTGGGGAAAATTTATGAAGGAACAATAAAAATCGGGCAGACAGTTTTTTTAAAGAAACCCGATGGTTCTGTCAACCAAGAAACAATCAACAAGATTTTTATTTTTGAAGGACTTAAAAGAAAAGAGGTGCCTCTGGCGGTTGCTGGTGATATTGTTATGGTATCAGGACTGCCAAATATATATGTTGGCGATACAGTTTGCCAGGAAAGAGATTCTGAGTCTTTACCGGTTATTTCCATTGATCCGCCGACTATTTCAGTTGAGTTTTTAGTCAATGATTCTCCTTTTTCCGGAAGAGAAGGAAAATGTTTGACAATCAGGGAGATTAAAAATCGTTTGGAAAAGGAATTAGAAACTAATATCGGTTTGAAAGTGGATTTCCCGACGGGGCAGGGGAAATCTTTTCGAGTTTCGGCTAGGGCCGAAATGCAGATAGAGGTTTTGGTTGAGGAAATGAGGCGAGAGGGATTTGAATTACAATTAGCCCGGCCTCAAGTTATTATGAAAGAGGAAAACGGGAAATTAATGGAACCAATTGAGCAAGTGGTGATAGAAGCGCAGGAAGAATACAACGGTTCTATTATTGGAAGCCTAAGTAGGAAGAAAGGAGAATTAAAAAATATTATAAGGAAAGAGAAAAGCACAATGCTAGAATTTGAAGTTCCTACCCGTGGTTTACTGGGCTATGCCAGTGAATTTGTCGCCGTGACTAAAGGACAAGGAATTATAAGCCATAATTTTTTGGAATACAGACCATATAAAGGAGAGATTCTTGTCCGCGAAAGTGGTTCAATTATTGCCGATCGTAATGGTAGAGCACTTTCTTTTTCTTTGTGGAATTTGCAGCAACGAGGGCCTTTATTTGTTAGCCCGGGTGATGAAGTTTATGAAGGAATGATTATCGGTGAAGCGCTAAAAGGTTACGATGTTATCGCCAATCCCATGAAAGAAAAGAATTTGAGCAAAAGAATAAGGAATAAAAGCACAGACAAAGCTATCGGCCTTTTTTCAGTTCCGGAAATGACCTTAGAAAGAGCTTTAGGATTTATTAAAGATGATGAACTTGTTGAAATCACTTCTTCGGCTATTCGTCTCCGTAAAAAAAATCTCAAAGAGCTGGATCGGAAAGTAGTTGCCAGAGCAAGTCGAAACAAAAACGAAGATTGACATACGTCCTCCTGTTTCGCCTTACTTCGCAAGGCGAAGCGGGACTGGGGTGGGAACAGCTCCGAAAAGAACCCCGTCCTCTATGCTTTTAATTCAAAATTCAGCAGGTTATTGAGAATAAAAAGTCGTTGTTTTTTTAGATGATATAATTAAAAACTTAGAGGGCGGGATTGCCGCCCGCAGGACGGCAATTAAAGGTTAGAATCAGGATTTTGTTCAAAAAAGGTTCCCCAGTAGTATAAATCCTTTTGATTTAACTACGGGGCAGGCGCACTTCGTTCAGTAATTGCGACCAGACGAAACTTTCAGAATTTTGAGGGTAATGTAATCGCTTGTACGCCCCACGCTGGATTACGAAGTGTTGAAAAAGTTAGTTTTTCTTCCAAGCGAAGAAAAGCAGGACAAAATTGTGAGCGGGGTAAAATCGTATTACAAAAAAGTCAAAACATTGCGGGCGGAAGCAGCGGAAGTTTTATAACCCCTGCAAAAGCAACTGGAACAAATGATTTTGGTGTAAATAATTGACTATTTATCAATAATAAGGCAGAATTAAGTAGTAAGCTTCTTATTTTCCCTTTCCTTACATAAAATAATGTGTAAGTTCAAGAGATAAAATAAGATAGGTCGGCTTACTTATGATTTATTATTATGTAAGGAAAACATTATGGCAAAAAAATTGTATGTAGGCGGGTTGTCTTACGAGACAACCGAGAATACCTTAAAAGAGACGTTTTCTAAGGCTGGAACCGTTGGATCGGCGACTATTATCATCGACAAAATGTCCGGTCGCTCCAAAGGATTCGGTTTTGTTGAAATGTCGTCCGACGAAGAAGCTCAAAAGGCGATTGAAATGTTCAATGGCAAAGAACTTGACGGACGAACTATTACGGTGAATGAAGCCCGTCCGCAGGAGTCTCGCCCTCGGCGAGGTGGATTTGACCGCGGCGGCCGCGGGTTTGGCGGTGACCGCAGAACCCGCTATTAAGATAGTGAAAAGGCGGAAAAGAGAGGGTGAGGAGGGAATTTTTACCCCGCACCGAGCTTGCTCTGGTGCGGTGGCCTTTTCCTCCCAACCCCCTTTTCCTGTCTGCCGTAGGCAGGCTTTTTGTCCCGCCCGAGCGGTCAGATTTTTTGCTCGAAAAAAAGTTCGAGCTTCGTCTAACAATTGCTAAAACTAAAAACGCCACACTCTTGGCGTTTTTAGTTTTACTATCTCTAATATTAAAGGCTTATTTGGAAATAATCCGGTTGGGCTTATATCTTTTCATTAAAAGAGCATTAGAAACAACGCTTACTGAAGAGAATGCCATAGCCGCAGCAGCAACCATTGGATTTAAAAGCCAGCCGGTTAGTGGATATAAAACTCCAGCCGCTACAGGAATACCCAGACTATTGTAAAAGAAAGCCCAAAAGAGATTTTGCTTGATTTTATTTAAGGTAAATCTACTCAAATCAATTGCGCTAATAACATCTCTTAAATCATCTTTTATTAAAATTATTTCTCCGGTTTCAATAGCTACATCAGTGCCAGAACCAAGGGCGATCCCCAAGTCCGCCTGAGCTAGGGCTGGGGCATCGTTAATACCATCGCCCACCATAGCCACAATATTGCCATACTTTTGTAATTTTTGAATTTCACTAGCTTTCTCCTGAGGCAAAACTTCTGCCAAGACATAATCGATACCGAGTTCTCTGGCTATCGCCTGCCCTACTCTTTTATTGTCGCCGGTAATTATCGCCACTTTCTTCCCTAACTGGTGCAAAATATTAACTGCTTCTTGAGAATATTCTTTTAAAGTATCAGCTACGGCAATTATTCCAATGATTTTTTTATCGACAGCTAAAATTATCGCTGTCTTTCCCTGGTTTTCTAACTCTAGCATTTTATTTTCGATGGCCGTTGTATTAATCTGACAATTTTCCATTAATTTTCTTGTCCCCAAAAGAATTTTCTGGTTATTAAAAATAGCTTCTACTCCCTTGCCTGGAAGTGATTGAAAACGCTGAACCGAGAATAATTTTAGTTTTGCTTCTTTTGCCTTATTGATTACTGCCTGAGCTAAGGGATGTTCTGAATTTTTTTCCAGCGAGGCAGCCAGTTGCAATATATTAAAGCTACTACTGGAAACTTCTATAACATCTGTTATAACTGGCTCTCCTTTGGTCAAAGTTCCTGTTTTATCAAAAACAACCATATTCACCTTTTGAGCCATTTCCAATGCCTTACTATTTTTAATTAAAATTCCTTTTTGAGCGGCTATTCCTGTCCCCATCATTACGGCTGTGGGAGTTGCCAATCCTAAAGAACAAGGACAAGCAATAATGAGAACCGTTACAAAAACCATTAGAGCAAAGGGGAGCGATTGACCTAAGGCTGTCCAGGTCAGAAAGGATAAAATCGCTACCAACATTACCCCAGGGACAAAATAAAAAGAAACTTTATCAACCAAAAGTTGAATTGGCGCCTTAGAACCCATTGCCTCTTCAACAATTTTAATAATCTGAGCAAGCATCGTATCTTTACCTATCCTTGTTGTCCTAAATTTTAAAACACCTGTTTTATTAATTGTCGCACCAATAACTTCATCATCTTTTTTCTTTTCTACCGGAATACTTTCGCCAGTAATTGCTTTTTCGTCAACTCCAGAATAGCCATCAATTACGACCCCATCCACGGGCATTTTCTCTCCAGGCTTTACTAAAATAATATCCCCTACTTTTACCTTTAAAATAGGAATTTTAATTTCTTTATCGCCTTGAATAAT
>PFRL01000033.1:0-678 GCA_002788555.1 Parcubacteria group bacterium CG_4_9_14_0_2_um_filter_35_11
GCCCAAGCCCATTACTAAGGTAAATGGTAGCGGGATGCATTTACATATTTCTTTGTGGACGCCACCCACCCACCACCCTCCCGCTTCGCGGGCCCCTAATGGAAAAAATTTGTTTTTCAAAAATGAAAAAGACCCCCTCTCGGATTTGGCCAAAGGTTACATTACGGGGTTGATAAAATATGGCAAAGAAATCCAGCCCGTTTTAAATCAGTGGATTAATTCTTACAAAAGGTTAATTCCTGGCTACGAAGCCCCGACTTATTTAGCTTGGGGCCAAAGAAATAGGTCGGCTTATATTAGGATTCCTCAATATCAAAAAGGAAGAGAGCGCTCTACCAGAATCGAGCTTCGCAGTCCCGACCCGGCTTGCAATATCTATTTAGGATTAGCAATCATCCAGGCAGCAGGAATAAAAGGGATTAAAGAAAAATTACCTTTCCCGCCAGTAGTTGAAGAAGATATTTTTGAAATGACTATCGAAGAGCGAAAGAGAAGAAAAATAGACACCCTTTCAAAGAACTTAAAAGAAGCCTTAGGCCATTTTCAAAAGAGTGACCTGGTAAAGAAAACTTTAACCGACCACCTTTTTAAAAAGTTTGTTGCCAACAAAGAATACGAATGGTCTTTGTACAAAAAAAACGTCAAAGAAGGCTTTGAACAACAAGTAAGTGACTACGA
>PFRL01000033.1:798-4049 GCA_002788555.1 Parcubacteria group bacterium CG_4_9_14_0_2_um_filter_35_11
ATTCAAAATATCTAAAGATTATCTTTTGTCTCTTAGATACTATCTTTTATTTGCTGCTCTGATTTTTATCCTTTCTGTTGGCTCTGGCTATATTTTTGCCAAAAATTACCCGGCTGAAGTTCAAAAAGTCCTTCAAGACTTACAAAGAGTTTTAGAGCCAATTAAAGAAATGAGCGAGATGCAGCAAGTTTTTTTTATTTTCTTAAATAATTCTGTCACCGGATTCTTGGCGATTTTCCTGGGACCAGTCTTGGGAATCTTTCCTTTTAGTATACTCCTAGCCAATGGCGGAATGATGGGAATTATGTTCTTTTTATCAGAAGAAAATGAGGTCCTCTCAGCATTTTTTACCGGAATTTTTCCCCACGGAATTATCGAAATCCCTGTTTTAATTTTTTGCGGAGCTATTGGAATAAAAATTGGCAAATTAGTAATAAAAAAGATTTTTAAAAGAAAAGGAGATATTAAAAATGAATTAATTTCTGGCCTAAAATTTTTCTTTAAGGTTTTGGTACCGCTTTTATTTTTAGCTTCAGTTATTGAGGTTTTTATTACTCAAAGACTTCTGATATAAATATTAAGGGATATTTATGTTAAAAAAGATTGTAATTACCGTACCCATTTTAGTTTTAGTAATTTTCATTTCTTACTTTTCTTTTCAATACTTTTATTTAGAGCCAATCAAGAACGGGACGGAAATAGAGTTTAACAAAGAGGAAAAGGAGATAATAGTTTCGCTTTCCCGTCCTATACCTGAAAATTATTTTTTAAAAAATTTTGAAGTAGTCCCTAAGTTAGAAGGAAAATTTGTTTTTGACGAGAAATTAGACCCCCCATTTCATTTTTTAGGATATAAAGAAGTGCGCCTCAAGCCCCAAGAGATTGAGATTGGCAAGACTTATAAAGTGAAGAATTTTAATCAGGAGTTCAGCTTTTCCTTGCCTGCGCCCCAGCCCAAAGAACTCTCGTTTAGTGAATGTAATCTTCAGTCTGACATTTGCCAGGAGGAGGGAGGAATTATTTCAATTACTTTCTTTGAACCAATTGAAGAAAAATATTTCTTTAAAAATTTAAAAGTCTATAAGTGCGGAAACCAGAAATGCGAAACTGTTTTAAAAGATATCAGGGAATATTCTTTTTCCGATTCTAACAAAAGAGTCATTATTAAGATAAATCCTATTGAAAAAGACAGAGATTATAGGACTGAAATTTTAGGGAAAGAGTTGTCTTTTAAAATAGAATCACCAAAAACAAAAAGTATTTTTTTCAGCAAGGCAAGACAAGAAATTACGATAACCTTTACCAAGCCCATTGAAAAAGAGTATTTTTTGAAAAATTTCAAATCCACCCCTTATCTTCAAGGAAAGTTTATCTTTGACGAATCTGGAACAAAGATTGTTTTTAAGCCCTATAAGATTCAAGAAGGTAAAGTTTATAGAATTGAAGTTTTAGGAAGAAGCCTCCAAATTGGGAAGAGATCAAAGACCTTGATCCCACAAACTCCCCAATTAACCTCGAAAGACAAGCTTATTGAAATTGATTTATCAGGGCAAAGATTGTGGCTTCATCAGGAAGGTAAAATAATTGGGGAATATATAATTTCTTCTGGTAAACCAGGAATGCCAACTCCCACCGGAACCTTTAAAGTTTTATCGAAAATTAGACTTGTTTGGTCGGCTCATTACCGACTTTATATGCCGTATTCTTTGAATTTTTATAACGGTTATTTTATTCATGAACTTCCTTATTGGCCAGGAGGGTACCGTGAAGGAGAGAACCATCTTGGTATTCCCGTATCCCATGGTTGTGTAAGATTAGGAATAGGTACAGCCGTAAAAGTGTACAATTTCGCAACTATTGGCACAAAGGTAGTGATTCATAAGTGAAAAGGTAAAAACTATGAAAGAAAATTTTAAAATCTTGATATTAGTTTTAGTTATAGTATTGGGTTTTTCCATCTTCCTTTTAAATAAAAAGATTAGATTTTTTTCGGGAGGATTATTTTTAGCTTCTCCCAAAGATTTTTTAGATATAGAAATAATTGATAATGGCGGATTTGGAAATTCTCTCGCTTTATCTTTGGAAAAAAATCCGGCTGTCAGCTTCCTCGACGAAGAAAGGGGGTTGATTTTCGCTCAAAAGCTTGGGGGTAAATGGCAGGAAGAGATTGTTGATAAGGAAGCATTAGCAGGGAACGACACCAGTCTTGCCTTTAACAGCAAAGGGGAAGCAAATATTCTTTATATTGATAAAAATTTTTCTTTAAAGTTAGCTACAAAAATTAATCAAGAATGGAAAATTGAGAAAATAGTTGATGGAGCGGCTCTTTCTTTAAATTTACTTTTCGATAAAGAAGATAACCCTCTTATAAGCTTTTGGCTAACTTCCAAAGGGGCTTTGGCTTTTGCCAAAAAAGTTAATAGTAAATGGCAAATCGAGATTGTAGATTCGGGCGAGGTTGGTTGGTGGAATGACCTTGCCCTTGATAAAAATCAGAATCCCCATATTTCTTATTTTGATTTTAAAAATAAGGACCTTTTGTATGCTTTTTTTGATGGCCTTTGCTGGCGAAAGGAAGTAGTTGATTTTGAAGAAGATGTGGGACGCTGGAACTCAATTTTGGTTCAGGGAGACGAAGTTTATATTAGTTATTTTGACGAAGGAAACGCTAAACTAAAATATGCCAAAAAGGGTAAGGGCGGTTGGGAGATAGAAAGCATAGACAAAAGCGACATAGCAGGAGAGAGAACAAATATAGCTCAGGATGAAGACGGGAATCTTTATATATCTTATTTTGACTTATCTTATAGCGATTTTAAATTAGCAAAAAAATCAAAAGACGATAAAAGATGGCAAACTTTTACTATCGACGAAAAAGGAGAGGTTGGAGGCGACAACTCTCTTTTAATTGATAAAGAAGGTAACATTTTTCTTTCTTGGCAAGATTTATCTCATAAAAAATTAAAATACTCGGTATGCAAAAGTTGGATTTGGCAATAGACCTGGGAACTACTTTTTTAAAAGGCGTTTCTTTTTTCCCCGAAGGGAAAGGACTAAGGATTTTAAATTTTTCTAAGATAGATTATGACCCTGCTCTTTTAACGGATTTTGAAAAGAAAATAAAAGCAATAATTTCTAATTTGAAAGGTAGATACGATTTTAATTCTGCCGTAATTGGCTGTGGCGAAGGGGTAGGGAAAGGGACTATTGAGAAAGGCAGTTTTTTAAGAAAGTTTCCCCTTGCTCCTCTT
>PFRL01000043.1:0-867 GCA_002788555.1 Parcubacteria group bacterium CG_4_9_14_0_2_um_filter_35_11
CTAACAACTAACAACTGACAACGGGTAACAGGCAACAGGCAACCTATCTCGCCGGCAGGCGGGCAGACAAGAAAAACTACTAATTTATGAGTAAAATCCAAAAGATTATCTTAAGCATTCTATCTCTTGCCTTTATTGTTCTGGTATCCCAAATCGCCAAAGCAGAAAGAACTTCAGATAAAGAAACAATAATATTTGACCAAGGATTTGAATATAAGATTGAAAGCGATGGTGAAACAATTGGAGAAATTTTAAATAATGGCGGTATTGAAATTCAAGAAAATGATATTGTTTTCCCATCTCTTGATTATAAACTAGAGGGAGACCGATATCCTGTAAAAATCATCATTGATAGGGCAATTCCGGTTTTGCTTATTTTTTATGACAAAGCAGAGAAGATTTTTACCCAAAAAGAAAAAGTAGTAGAAGTTTTAGAAGCAGAAGGAATAAATTTAAAAGATAACGACCTGATTAATTATAATCTTAATACAGAAATTTTTCCTAACATTGAAATAAAGATTTGGCAGAAACCCCGCCCCGAAAGGCGAGGCTCGCCTCAAAGGGCGGCAAAGCCAATAAAATTTGTTAAAACAGGCGAAATCCAAACAGGTCTTGCCACTTGGTATAGTTATATTCCTGGTAATTTTTGTGCCTCAACCACTTATAGAAAAGGGACGAAACTCCTCGTTACTAATCTCAAAAACGGTAAAAAGGTAATTGTTACTGTTAATGATTACGGACCTTTTAATGGACCAATCATTGATCTGGAGAGAAACGCATTCCTAAAACTCTCTCCGCTTTTCAAAGGAGTAATAAGAGTCAGAGTGGAAAAGATTAAGGTACTATAAGATATTTTCTTGACCCCTT
>PFRL01000043.1:893-9498 GCA_002788555.1 Parcubacteria group bacterium CG_4_9_14_0_2_um_filter_35_11
AAAAATTCTTATTTAGTTGATAAATTAACTCTATAAGAGCTTTTTATTTTTTTCACTTGCCCCTGTAGCTCAATGGATAGAGCACTGGCCTTCTAAGCCGGTGATAGAGGTTCGATTCCTCTCAGGGGCACCTCGTCGTTTCACTTCTCGGTGTAAACTATCTAGCTTGCACTGAGCGAAGCGAAGTGTGGTGGCTATGGTGTAGCGGTAACACTACTCCCTGTGGAGGAGTCATCGCCGGTTCAAATCCGACTAGCCACCCTGCGTTTTTTAAGCCCGAGAATTTTTCTCGGGCTTTTTGATTTGGTATAATAGGGGAATATGGAAGAAGATTTCTATAAAAAATTGAGAGAGATGAAGGAAGGACAAATAGGCTTAGAAAGAAATAATCAAACTCAGCTCCCGCAAGATTCCCCATCAACGAAAACAAAAATTGCAACATGGTGGATGTTGATAATAGGAGGAATCTTAGGGATTCCTGGCTTATTAACTCTTATCGGAATATTTGCAGTTCCAGGTTTTTATAGTAGTGGTAATGATATTGTCGCTGCTTACCAATTGACTGTTGCTTTCATAGGAACCCCCTTTTTTATTTTTTATTTCCTACCCGGTCTCTTTCTTTTGAAGAGGAAAATTTGGTCTCTCAAATTCGCTATAGTAGTACTTTCTATAGGGATAGTTATGGTAATAGGAAATTTCATTTATCAGAACTTTTCTCTTCTTTCATTCTTTCACAGCTGGCGTGTCTTTTTTTTATATTATTTAATTCCCCTGCCTCTTTTTCTGATCCCCTTGGTGCTTCTTATATTTGGCAAAAAAGAAAAGCACTAAGCCATTCTTTAAGCTTAGTATATTAAAGCTTTAAAAGCTGTAATATTTTTTTAGAGTTATATCTCAGCTCCTCATAATTTTCTCCCCGCTTCAAAGTTTGAAAATCGTCCCATCTGGCAACCTCTTAATTAAACTTTCCACAAAACAGGTTCGAACTTGGTCCGCTAGGTGACCCTGCAATTTTAAAGCCCGTTTTCTTCGGGCTTTTTGTTTGGTATAATTCAGGGTAAATTTATGAATAGAAAAGAAAGAAAAATATTAGATACCATAGAAAAATTTGCGAAAAAATTACCGAAATTTCCTGACGGAAGAATTAATTATTCAAACTCTGATATTGCCCCAGTAATAGTTATTTTTATAAAATATAAAGGTAAGATTATCTTGTTGAAACGTAGTAATAAAGTTCGTACCTACCGAGGTAAGTGGAATACTGTTGCTGGTTATTTGGACGAGATAAAACCTATTAATGAAAAAATATTACAAGAGCTCAGAGAAGAACTAAAAATCAACAAAAGTAATATTTCGTTGATTCGTATAGGAACCCCTTATACTTTTAAAGATGTTAAAGTCGAGGTAAATAAAAACTGGATTGTCCACCCTGTTTTAATAGAATTAAAAAAGAAACCAGATATAAAATTAGATTGGGAACATATTAAATACAAATGGATAAAACCAGAAGAATTAAAAAATTTTGATACACCTCCCAACCTGAGTAAAAGTTTTGACAATCTATTTAAGTAAACCCCGTTAGAAGAAAAGTTGAAATTATACTCATCCAGAATTCAAATAGACATAACTTTCTAATGGGGTAAAATGACCGAGCCAATTTTTAACCTAATATGACTGAAGAAAAAAACCAAATTATAAAAGACTCCTTTGGACCCGAATATATTATTAAGGTTTACGACCCTAAAATTAAAATGGAGGGAATTTTAGTTATTGATAATACAATCTTAGGTCCAGGTAAAGGAGGAATTAGAATGGCTGCTATTATTAGAGAAGAAGAAATTTTCCGCTTGGCTCGGACCATGACTTGGAAAAATGCTTTAGCCGAGCTTCCTTTTGGCGGAGCTAAAGCCGGAATTGTTTGGGAAGAAGGTTCCCTGGAATTAAAAAAGAAATTTATTCAAAGTTTTGCCAAAGCGATTAAATTTCTAACCCCCAGAAAGTATATTGCTGGCCCCGATCTGAATACCGGAGAGAGAGAAATGCAATGGTTTGCTGAAGCGACAGGTAAATGGACATCAGCTACCGGGAAACCAGAGAATTTATGCTTGCAAATTTGGGGAAAGTCAGAGGAGAAAAAGTGTGGTATTCCTCATGAGTTTGGAAGTACTGGTTTTGGTGTGGCCCAAGTAACGAAAATAGCTGCCAAGTTGAGAGGTCTTGACCTAACCAAAGCGAGAATTGCCATTCATGGTTTTGGTAATGTCGGAAGTTTTACCTTCAAATTTTTATCTCAGATGGGAGCGAAAGTTGTGGCTTTAGCTGATTTAAGCGCCACAATTTTTGAAAAAGAAGGCCTCAACAAAAAAATTATTGAGAGAATAATAAAGAGTAAAGAGCCATTAAGTAAATATCCAAGGAGCAAAAGAATTAAGCCCCAAGAATTCTGGGCTCTGCCGGTTGATATTTTAATTCCTGCTTCAGTAACCGATGTTATTAATAAAAAAAATAAAGATAAGATTAAGGCAAGAATAATTATCGAAGCCGGAAATATTCCAATGACCGAAAAAATAGAAGAAGAATTATTTAAAAAAGGAATTCTAATTGTGCCTGATTTTGTGACTAACGCTGGAGGTGTAATCTCATCTTATGCCGAGTATCGTGGTTATCATCCAAAAAGAATGTTTGAGACTGTCGAGAAAAAAATCACAAAAAATGTTAAACTTATTTTAGAAGAGAGTATAAATAAAAATCAAAATCCTCGGGAAGTCGCTCTTAAAATTGCAAAAGCTAGGATTGAAGCAAAAAGGTCGATTCTTTAGATGTTAAAACAAAAATATGCAAAAACCAAAAGTAGACCAAGAAAAATGTATAGGGTGTGGTATGTGTGCTTCGCTCTGTCCCAAAGTTTTTAAAATTATGGAAGATGGAAAATCTCATGTGATTTCTGAAGACTGCAAAGAGTGCGATTGTAAGCAAGCAGTTGAAAATTGTCCAGTTAATGCCATTTCATTAGAAGAATAGAGACTACATAGAGTATAGAAATTTTAGCTCGAGGATTTTTCCCTCGGGCTTTTTCATTTTTAAAACCTATGATATTATAATTACAATATGGGACCTTTTTCCAGAATTGATAAATCAAATATGCGCCAAGTTATTTTGGATTTTCCAAAGCAGTTTAGAATTAGTATTGAAGCAGCAAAAAATATATCACCATCTGTCATTCACCAATCACCATCCAATATCGTAATTTGTGGTATGGGAGGCTCGGCATTACCTGGAGATTTACTAAAAATGGTTAATAATCAATTATCAATGACTAATCTACCAATTTTTATCCACCGAGATTATGGGCTACCAAAAGAGGCTAATAAAAAAAGCTTAATTATTTGTATCTCTTTTTCGGGAAATACCGAAGAGACCATGTCGGCTTTTAAAGAAGCTCGCCAAAGGAAATTGAAAATTATAAATATTGCCTCCGGAGGGAAATTAATGGAATTTTCCAAAAAAGACAAAACTCCTTTTGTTAAAATTCCGGGAGGTATTCAACCTCGCTGTGCATTGGGATATCAATTCGCCGCCCTTTTAAAGATTCTTTCAAACCTTAAAATTATCAAAAATATATCAAGAGACCTTCTTAACTTGGAGAGAGTTCTTATTCCCCAAAAATGGGAGGAGGATGGCAAAAAATTAGCCCGGAGAATAGAGGGATTTATCCCCTTAGTTTATAGCTCAGTAAGATATCAACAATTGGCTCGAATTTGGAAGATAAAATTTAATGAAAATTCAAAAATTCCTGCATTTTTTAATATCTTTCCCGAACTGAATCATAACGAAATGACAGGAATAGGGGAGTGCAAAATAAAAAAGTTGAGGAAGAAATTTATTGTTATTATTTTATATGACAAAGAAGATACCCCTCAAATTTTAAAAAGAATGAAGATTCTTTCCCAAATATTTAAGGAAAGAGGAATAAAGACAATTTTTATAGAAATTAAAACGTGCTCGCCCCGTAGTGGAAAAATAGGAGTGCAGCGACCAAAGAAACCAGAAGGTGTCTCGAGCGGGGGTCAGGGTGAGTCGGGAAAAAATCTTTTCGAGAAAGTCTTCTCTAACCTTTTATTTGCTGACTGGGCCTCTTTTTATTTAGCAATTAATCAAAAAATTGACCCAACGCCAGTTGCTTTGGTAGAAGAGTTCAAAAAGAAAATGGAGAGATAACGATAAAAAATAGGGATAAGTTTATGAAAATCAAGCCATTGATTTATTAGGCTTGATTTTTTATTAAAAGTAATATAAAAAGTTCCCGGAGGTGATAAAATGCTATTTAAAAATTGTCAATGGAATACGGACTGGGAAGGAGTTCATGGTTTCAACGATATGGCAATGGAGATTACTAGAGAGTTCCATCCTGACGGTAGAAAGGCGGGAGAGACATTCTTTGCAAAGATAAGTAAAATTGACGACTGGTGGGCTTTAACTAGAAAAAATTATAGGGCCGGGACAACTTTAGTCTTAATCTTGCCATTTTTGAAGGCATGGGGAGTAACCGATGTAAAAATGAGAGAGTATGCAGCTAATAATTTGCGACTTATCCCAGGAGCGAAGGACACCCTCGCCTCTATAGGAAGGATGATGCCGACTTTTATTATATCTACTACTTACCGAAGTTGTATGTTGCCTCTGATAAAAACGATTTGTATTCCTGAGAAAAATCTTTATTGTACTCAAGTGACCCTTGATGAGTATAGTTTCTCTAAAGCAGAGATCCGCAAGATTGCAAAGATAGAAAGAGAAATCTCTGACATGCCTATACTTGATTGGCCGGACGGTACTAAGCACGAAAACCAACTTCCCCACGAGATGCAAAAAACGGTGTGGCGTTTTAATCAGATTTTCTGGAGAAAAGAAGGATTAATGGGAATTAAATCTTATCGACGTATGATTGAAGATATAGAAGTCATTGGTGGTCCTGGCAAGGCAAAAGCTGTAAAAGAGAGTTGCAAAATAACTGGCATTCCTCTTTCACGAGTGGTTTATACTGGTGATAGTATTACCGATGTTGAAGCAGCCCAAGCAATACATTCAAAAGGAGGCCTTGTGATTTCTGTGAATGGTAATCGATATGCTGTCAGAGCCGCTGATATTGCTTGTATGATAGATCATACAATTGCTCTTGAGATTCTACTCCTTGCTTTTGCAAAAGGAGGTCACATGCTCGTCAATACCATACTCCATAGCTGGCATTGGGAAAATTTAGTAGAGAAGGCAAAAAGTCCTTTCTTCAAAAAGCTGATTGAGAGACTACACAATGTCTATCCAGAGAATTTACCAACTATAGAATGGGTGATAGAGAAAAACTTGAATTCAGTTATTGAACAAAGTGAAGCTTTCAGAAAGCATATTCGCGGGAAAGTGATAGGAGAACTAGGTTAATCCTTCCCTCATCTTCTCCAGTTTTGCCTTGATGATTCAAATCAAGGCATTTTGTTTTTGCTTTTTATCCTAACTCGTGGTAAAATTTCTTTAACTAATTATTCTATGAAAAAAGAAGGTATTATTAAAAAATATAGAATTCATAAAGACGATACAGGCTCAGCCGAAGTTCAAATTGCGATTTTAACCGAAGAGATCCAAAGCCTGACTTCACATTTTAAAACCCATAAAAAAGATAATTCCTCAAGAAGAGGCCTCCTAAAAAAAGTTGCCCAAAGGAGGAAATTGTTAAATTACTTGAAAAGAAAAGATATAAAAAGATACGAGGCATTGGTTAAGAAATTGAAACTTTAATATGAGCGTTATTAGACATCCAGATCAACGTATAGGAGTCTTTATTGATGTAGAAAATCTTTACCATTCAGCAAAGAATCTTTTTAACGCTCGGGTAAATTTTAAACAAATTTTAAAAGATGTCGTTGGAAATAGAAAATCAATTAGGGTGATTGCTTATGTGATTAGAACAGAAACTGGGGAAGAAAAGCCATTCTTTTCTGCTCTTGAGCGGTTAGGGATTGAGACAAAAATAAAAGAACTCCAGGTTTATGGAGAGTTTAAAAAAGCAGATTGGGATGTCGGCATTGCTGTTGATGCCATAAAAATATCTCCTTCCCTGGACGTGATTATACTTTTGTCAGGCGATGGTGACTTTGTACCTCTCGTAGAATATCTAAAAAATCATGGCAAACAAGTAGAAATAGTAGCCTTTGGTAAAAGTACTTCCTCGAAATTAAAAGAGGTAGCTGACGATTTTTTTGATTTAGGAAAATCAAAAAAATATTTAATTCAAAGATCCAGGTATAAATAATTTTTATGCTTTATCAAACAGAATTTGCTAAAAGACCACTTAAAATCGAGACTAACTCTTTGGCTTCTCAAGCTTCGGGATCCGTTTTAGTCTCTTTTGGTAATACTGTAGTTCTAGGTACGGCCACAATGGGGGAAACTGATATTGAGACAGATTTTTTGCCCTTAACCGTTGACTATGAAGAAAGATTTTATGCTAGTGGGGCAATAAAAGGGTCAAGATATATCAGAAGAGAAGGTAGGCCTACCGAGGAAGCGATTTTAGTTTCCCGGATGATTGATAGAGCAATTCGTCCTTATTTCCCTCAAAACCTCAAAAAAGAAGTTCAGGTAATTTTAACTGTCTTCGCTTTTGACGAAAAAAATGACCCCGATTTCCCTGCGCTCCTAGCTGCTTCTTTAGCACTTTCCCTCTCTGATATCCCCTGGGAAGGACCGGTGACAGGAGTAAGGATAGGAAAAAAAGGAGATGAAAAAGGGTTTATCTTAAATCCAACTTATGAAGAAAGAAAGGAGGCGAAATTAGATATTTTTGTTTCTGGCATTGATGATAAAAATGGTGAAATTCTTATAAACATGCTAGAAGGGTACTCAAAAGAGGTTGAAGAAGATGAAATTTTGTCGGCCATTAATTTTTCAAGGGAACTAATTAAAATTCTCCTTAATCTTCAAAAAAATATTCAAAAGAAAGAGGGGAAGATAAAACCTACACTAAAAATAGAGGAAGAAAACATTAGGACTCTTTATAAAAATAATTCTAAGAAGATTAAAAATGCCTTACTTTTAGCGAAAGAGGAAGAGGGGAAATTAAAATCTTTTTCAGCTCAAGAAAAACTAATAGAGGAATTAGGGATAGATAGATTTACCTTCTCGCTTTTAGTTAACAAAATTCTCCATGAGATAGTTTTAAAAGAAGGGATAAGGCCAGACGGAAGGAAAACTGACGAATTAAGAAAGATTAATTGTAAGGTAGGCATTTTGCCCCAAACTCATGGGTCAGCTCTCTTTTGTCGAGGATTAACCCACGTCCTTTCCATTTTGACCTTAGGAGCCCCCGGTGACGAACTCATTATTGAAGGAATGGAACTTGTGGGCAAAAAGAGATTTCTCCATCACTATAATTTCCCTCCTTATTCGGCCGGGGAAGTAAGACCTCTTCGTGGCCCGGGGAGACGAGAGATTGGACACGGAGCATTAGTGGAAAAAGCTTTAAAATCCTTAATTCCCGGAAAAGAAGATTTTCCTTACACTAGCCGAATTGTCTCAGAAGTTCTTTCTTCCAATGGCTCCACCTCTATGGCAGCTGTCTGTGCTTCTTCTTTAGCTCTCTTTGACGCCGGAGTCAAAATCAAAAGACATGTTGCAGGAATCTCCTGCGGTCTAATTATAGAGGAAGACGAACAAAAATTAATTAAGGATCGTAATTTTAAAATCTTGACTGACATTCAAGGACCAGAGGATAGCCACGGAGATATGGATTTAAAAGTGGCTGGTACCAAAAAAGGAGTGACGGCAATTCAGCTTGATGTAAAAACAAAAGGCCTGACAATAGAAATTCTCAAAGAAGGATCCTTGGCAGCAAGAAAAGCTCGTCAGGATATTTTAGAGAAAATGGAAAAAACCCTTCCTCAGCCGCGTCAAGAATTATCTCCCTATGCTCCAAAGATTTTAACTCATCGTATTGAGCAAGAAAAAATAAGAGAGATTATAGGTCCTGGTGGCAAGACAATAAATAAGATTATCGCCGAGACAGATACTACCATAGACATTGAAGAAGATGGATTGATTTACGTTACTTCCAAAGATAAAGAAAAAGCAGAAAAGGCAATCGAATGGATAAAAAACATCACAAGGGAAATTCGAGTTGGAGAAAAATTTCAAGGAAAAATAACTGGGATTACTGATTTTGGATTGTTTGTTGAACTTTTACCAAATCAAGATGGTCTTTTACATATCTCTGAAATCTCTCCTCGCCCCTATTCTAAAAGAGACCTCCTTAAAAATTATAAAATTGGTCAAATCCTATCAGTCAAAGTCAAAAACATCACTCCTGAAGGAAAAATAACTCTTTCATTAGAGTCTTATGGCCGACGCTCCAAATCAAGAATCTAAAATAAAAAATATAAAAGAAGCTGAGAAAGAAAGGGCAAAAGCCAGAGGAATTAGGACAATGGCTGAGGATATTTCAATGTTGAGTGGGGGAGGAATAAAAAAAGAAACTCCTAAAAAAAGGAGAGAGTTTACAACCCCTAACTTTTTACGACGGATTTTAACTAAAGAAGAAACGCCAAAAGAAAAACTAGAA
>PFRL01000040.1 GCA_002788555.1 Parcubacteria group bacterium CG_4_9_14_0_2_um_filter_35_11
CAACAGAAAAAGATCCCCTAGACAACCTTGAGCTGGACGAAAAAGCAAAACATTTAAGGATTATGAAAGAATCAGCGCCGGGTTTGAAGATTAAAGCGGCTGGAGGAATTAGAACTCTGGAAGACCTGGTAATGATGATAGAAAACGGTGCCGATATTATTGGCACAAGTAGTGGGGTAAAAATAATAGAAGAGTTTAATAAAATATTCCGATAGCTCCAATGCATATTGACTCCTATCAATTTGGAGAAATTGTTATCGATGGAAAAAAATACGACCAAGATATTATTATATTTGAAAAAGAGGTTTTTTCTTCTTGGCGGCGGCAAGAAGGACACTTACTTTCCAAAGAAGATTTAAGTAAAGTTTTAGAGAAAAAGCCCGAGATTTTAATTATTGGCAACGGCGCTGTTGGATTTATGAAAGTACCCGATGGAGTGAAAAATTTCATTGAAACCCAAGGAATAGAATGTCTCGTTCTCAGCACCAAAGAAGCTTGTGAGAAATTTAATGAATTAAAATCTTCGGGCAAAAAGGTTGTTGCTGCTTTACATCTTACCTGTTGAAAAAATATGGCTTCTGTACAAGGGTTAGATCGTTCGGGTCCCCTTTTCTTTCTCAGTTTTTTATCTTTGATTGCTACCATTATTGGTTTTATCCAGGGGTCGCAATGTGGTTTTTTGCGCTGCTCCTATATTTTTTTAATTCTCACCTTATTTTTTCTATTTTGGGGGATCGAAGAAGCAACTTAGAAAGGACTGGATTAAAATAGTAGAAAATAGTAGAATAAAATATAAATTTAAAAAGGTCGAAAATGAATAAATAAATTAAGTAGGAAAGATAAATTATATGAAAAATAAAAGTGTTGTTGGTTTTTTTATTGTAGTAGTGGTTATATTAGTAATTGCAGGGATATGGTATTTTTCCAGAGGTCTTATTGCTCCCGCGAAAAAGGAATTAGAGCAATTTGTTATTGCTATAGATAAGGATATTGACGGGATCTACCCCAAGACGGAAGCCGAGGTTGTTTCTACTTCGGTCAATAGTGAAATATTCAGTAGCTTAACAAATTTTTCCCGAGAAGGAAGATTAATTCCAGACCTGGCTGATTATTGGACTAATCCTGACGACCTTAGCTGGGAAGTCTACCTAAAAAAAGGAGTTAAGTTTCACGACGATACAGAATTGACCGCTAAGGACGTGAAATTTTCTTTGGTTGATGTCCCTAAAGAGATAAAAGATTTTTACGCAAAAGAAAGTGTGGCTCAAATAGATAAGGTAGAGATTCTCGATGACTATAAAATAAAGATTACCACAAAAAAACCTTATCCCTTGTTAATGAACGACTTATCAGGACTATCAATTTTATCGAAAGACTATATCGAAAAGAATGGTTACGATGCCAACCCTCTGGGTGCCGGTCCTTATAAATTCGTCAATTGGGAAAAAGGAAAAGAGATTACCCTTGAAAGATTCGAAGGTTATTATGGGGAAAAGCCCATCGCCAAAAAGGTAATTTATAAAATTATTCCCGAAGAAGATAAGAGAATCGAGGCCTTAAGTAAAGGAGAAGTAGATTTCACTACCCAGCTGACGCTTGCCGGGATAGATAAGGTAGAAAAAACTACTGGAATGAAATCAGCGGTAACCCCTTCAATCGGCATTACTTTCCTGGGTATGGATAATGCCAAGAAGACGGCGGGTATTAAGTTAGCGAAAAATCCTCTTAGCGATGCTCGGGTAAGAAGGGCTATTGCTTACGGAATTGATAAGGAAAAAATAATCAGTGAGGTTTTTAAAGGGCGGGCAAGAATAGCTACCCAAATCTCTATTCCCGAAGCTTTCGGATACAATTCCACGCTTCAATCCTATCCTTATGACCCAGAGAAAGCGAAAAAGCTTTTAACCGAAGCTGGTTATCCTAAAGGATTTGAGGTAGAGCTTTTGTCTCCTGATGACGAAAGGGCTAAAGTATCTGAGATGATTGGTAAACAACTTACAACGGTAGGAATAAAAGCAAAAGTAAAGATTTTACCAAGAGGAGATTTTTTCGATAAATTATTTGCTGGAGAAGCTAGTTTATTCCCCCTGACTATTCTCGATGAAGCTCTTGATGCCGCCGGTCTTGCTAGTGCTATGTTTCATACTCCAACTGAAGATTATGGCAGTTTAAATTTAGTTAATTACTCAAATCCCGCAGTAGATGATTTAATAGAAAAATCGATGGGAACTTTGGACCAACAAGCTAGAAATGGGTACGCTCAAGAGATAATGAGGATTACTATTGAAGAAGACCTTCCTTATCTGCCTTTATATATTTCGGAGTTCCTGGGCGGAGTTCGAGAAGATTTAGAATTTAGTCAAAGACCAGACGGTAGCCTAAATCTTGCTGACCTTAGTTTTGCTAAGTAAAAAGTTTTTCTAAGATTAGCAAAAATAGATTGACTAAACCCTGTAGTAGAGAAATCTCACTACTAGGGTAAATCAATATTTTAAGATTGGGGATTTTTCCCAGTTGATTTTTTTACTTCACCCCACCACCAAAAATTTTGGTGTGGGGATCAAACCCATGATTGAACTTCGGAGTTTGAAAAGTAAGCTCATTGTGGCAACATCCTGTCTTTTGGCCCTTGTTTTTATTGGTCAGAGTATAGTCAATACTATATCAATTGAGAGACGATTAAGAGATGGAATTAATGATGAGGTTAAAGCCTTTGCTGTCCTTTCGACTAGGTCTTTGGTAGAAGTCTATGAGGAATATTACCTCTCTGGTTTTCGTAAATTTAAAGAAATAGTGGAAGATACTGTTAAATGGAGCCGGGGCATAGCAAGAGTTCGCTTGGTGGATATGATGGGCCGAGTTCGTTTTGACACAGAAGACCTTACGAGAAAAGAGATTAAAGACTTAGAAACCATCGACCCATTTTTGCTGGAGGAAGTAAGAAAATTGGAACCTTCTTATATTCATTACAAAGACAGTCAAGGAAAAATTTTCTCCTCAGATCAACCACCCTCAGTAATTAACGAAATTGTCTATCCTTTCGTGGATGAATGGGGAAGACACCAATATTCCATAGTTTATTCGGTGTCTTATGAAACTGTTCAAAAAGAAATCCAATGGGATATAGTCAGGGCTATTCTTTTCACCTTGCTTTTGATAGCCATTGCCGTAAATGCGGTAAATTTCTTAACCATCAAGATTATAAAACCTCTTTTAAATTTGGAAGAAGGAGCGAGGATTGTTGGAGGTGGAAATTTAGATTATAAGCTAGAGATAAAGACCGAAGATGAGGTAGGCGAAGTGGCGCGAGAATTTAACAAAATGACAGAAAAACTTAAGGAGTCAAGAAAAGGATTAGAAGAAGCCAAAGAGTCGTTAGAGATAAAAGTTAAAGAGAGAACTAAAGAACTTCAAAAAAGAGTTGACGAGTTGGAAAGGTTTCATAGAGTCACCGTTAGACGAGAGATGAAGATGATAGAGTTAAAAAAAGAGATTGAGAGTCTTAAAAAAAAGTTGGAGAAAAAAGGTCGAATCTAATTAATTTTAAAATTTTAAATTTATGATTAAAGCTGGAATAGGTAGGAGTAATAATCCCAATGCCCTTGAAGCAGGTAAAGAGGCTTGCGAACAAGCTATACTTAAAGCCGGCGGTAGAGCCGATTTAATTTTAGTTTTTTCTACGGTAGCTTATGAGCAAAATAAAATGTTAGAGGGCGTAAGATTTATTTCCAAAGAGATTCCTTTGGTCGGCTGCTCGGATTCCGGGGAGATTACTACCCAGGGTCCTAGCTCAAAACAGGTAGCGGTAATGGCAATCAATACCGATCAGATTAAATTCTCAATCGGAATTGGAGAGGGAGCCACCGAGAATTCTTTTGAGGCGGGGGAAAAGGTAACCAAGGAAATTAAAAATAAAGCGAAGGAACCCCTTTCTTTATTCTTAATGTTCCCAGATGGCTTAGCTGAAAATGGAGCAGCAGCCGTCAGAGGAGTTCAAAAAATTCTAGGTAAGAATTTCCCAATCATGGGTGGGTCTGCCGGCGATGATTTTAAATTCGAGAAGACCTATGAGTACTTTAATGATAAAGTTTTAAGCGGAACAATAGTTGGAGTAGGCCTGTCTGGGGATTTTTCTTTTGGCATTGGAGTTAAGCACGGTTGGGAACCAATTGGTTTGCCAATGAAAGTTACCAAAGCCCAAGGAGCTAAATTAATAGAAGTTAATGAAAAGCCAGCCTTAACGATTTACGAAGACTATTTTGGCAAAAAAGCTGAAGAATTAATTAAAGAACCCATTGCAAGGATGGCTTATACTTATCCCTTGGGCATGAGTGTTGAAGGTTCAGATGAACTATTAATTCGAGATGTGGTTATTGCTAATAAAAAAGGCGAAATTAACTGTGCAGCTGAAATTCCTCAGGGGTCTGAAATTCGATTAATGCTGGGAGATTCAGATAAAGCAATCCAAGCCGCCAAAGAAGCTGCCGATAATGCTCGTACCCAACTTAAAGGTTTAGAACCGAAGATGATTTTAGTTTTTGATTGTATGGCCAGGAATAAACTCTTGGGCCCAAGGATAGCCGAAGAGATTAGTGCGATTTCCAATGTTTTGGGGAAAGATGTTCCTTTATTCGGCTTTTATACCTACGGAGAACAAGCACCGTTAGGAGGAGAGATAGAATCTAGCAAATGTAAATCAGTTTTCCATAATGAGACCATGACCTTAGTAGCTTTAGGAGAGTAGTGTTAAGATTCCGATTCTAGTAAGAAGAACAAAGAGAAGAAACCTTTACGTTTTTTAAAAAGACTCAGTTTTTTTATTTTCGCTAATTATTCCGAGAAATTTATTTCATGTTTAAGATATTTCCAATGAAAGGGGAAAATGGCAAGAAAGAGGCAAATTTAGAATCTACTCTAAAAGAATTAGATAGGATTGCCAAGATGTTAACTAGGAGAGATTTTGAATTGACTCAAATCCGAGAAGGAAGGGAAGCAGAACTTAAAGAGCTAAAACAAAAAGCTAAGGACCTTGAAGAGACAAGGGAGGTCCTCTTAAATATATTAGAGGATGCCGAAACATCAAGAACCTTGGCTGTAGAAGAGAAGAATAGAACTTTAGCTATTATTAACAATCTTACAGACGGATTAATGGTTTTTGATAAAAAGAATAATCTTTCTTTTGTCAATCCCGGAATTGAGGAGATACTCGGAATTAAAAAAGAAGAAATTGAGGGGAAAAATATTGAGGAGCTTAAACAACAGACCTTGCTCTCGGCGATAATAGATTTAATTTTCCCAAAAAATAGGTTCAAGAGAATAGAGAGAGTTGAATTTCCTTTCGGAGAAACTGCCACCTTTGAGATTACCACTGTTCTTTTAAGAGGGTTAGGAGAAGGAGGATACATAGTTATTTTTCACGATATTTCACGAGAAAAAATAATTGAAAAATTAAAAAGTGAATTTGTTTCTATTTCCGCTCACCAGCTTCGGACACCCCTTTCAGCAATAAAATGGAGTCTCTCTTTACTCCGTGAAGAGAAGATGAAAGAAGAGGAAAGAAAGGATCTTTTAGATAAGGTTTATCAATCCAACGAAAGGATGATTAGATTAATTAATGACCTATTAGATGTTACTAGAATTGAGGAGGGAAGATACCTTTATAACCCAAAACTAGAAGACATCAGAGAAGTTCTTAAGCTGAGTGTTAAACCTGTTGAAGATGAAGCCAAAATAAGGAAAATTAAATTTAAAATCTCCCTTCCAAAGAGAAGCATCCCTCAAGTTAAAGTAGACAAAGGAAAATTAGGTGTGGCTATTCAAAATTTAGCCGAAAATTCAGTTCATTATACTAATCCTGGCGGAAAAGTAGCAATTTCGGTAGAATGTCATAAAGATAAGAAAGAGATTCTCTTAAAATTTAAAGATACAGGTATTGGCATTCCCAAAAAGCAACAAGAGAGAGTCTTCTCTAGGTTTTTCCGAGGAGAAAACGTAATGAGAATGGCAACTGAAGGGTCGGGTCTGGGACTGTTTATTGCCAAGAATATTATCGAAGCCCATAAAGGAAGAATATGGTTTGAATCTACGGAGGGGGAAGGAAGTACTTTTTATTTTGTTATTCCCACTTTTTAATTTGACAAAGGTCGTAAAAGAAAATAAAATGAAATAAACCCTTAATTTAGAAATTTATGAAGAAAGTTTTAATAGTTGAAGATGAAAAAATCTTAGCGGATCTCTTGGCTAAAAAATTAAAAGAGGAAAGTTATGATATTTCTCTGGCCCACGATGGCCAGGAGGCTTTTAGGAAAATTAGAGAAGAAAAACCGGATTTAATTTTGCTTGATATTATTATGCCAAAAATGGGAGGATTTGAGGTCTTGGAAGAGATGCAAAAAACTCCGGAGGTTAAAAATATTCCAGTGATCGTTATTTCCAATTCAGGCCAGCCAGTAGAGATTTCCCGAGCTCTCGAACTAGGAGTTAAAGATTATCTTATCAAGACCCAATTTGACCCAGACGAAGTCGTCAGTAAAGTGAAAAGACAGATAGGGTAGTTATTGCTTCCTTAATTGTCTAAACTGTCAATATTATGGAAAAAGTTCTTATCATCGAAGATGATAAATTTCTGAGGGATTTGCTTTACAAGAAGTTGACCGAAGATAATTTTTCTGTTGCTACCGCCTTCGACGGAGAAGAAGGATTAAAGAAAATCCAAGAAGAAAATCCCAATCTTGTTCTTTTGGATCTGATTTTGCCCGGAATTAATGGCTTTGAAGTGTTAAAGAAAACTAAGGAGAATCCAGCAACTAAAGAAATTCCAGTCATTGTCCTCTCTAACCTTGGCCAAAAAGAAGATGTTGAGCGAGCAAAGAAATTAGGGGCAGAGGATTACCTGATAAAGGCTCATTTCACCCTTGAAGAGATAGTTGAGAAGGTTAGAAAATATTTATAAGATTTTACTTCCCAAAGTCTTGATACCTTTACTCAGAATAAATAAAAGGTTAAAAATAAGCGACATATAAGATTCCCAAAAAGTAATTTTGTTTTTGGGTTTTTTTATTATGCCAGAACTTCCCGAGGTAGAAACTACAGTTAGAGATCTCCAAAAAATAGTCGGTCAAAAAATTGAGGATGTTTGGACAGATTTTCCAAAGATGGTCCACCTTCGCCGCGCCGTCGCCGAAACGGCTAAAGCGAGTAAAAGACAAGGTTCTAGCGGACAAGTAAAAAAGCCAAGACCCAGCATTAGAGCGGAAGTTGGTATTGGGCTAGTCCCGCACCAAAACAAAATTTCTGGTGCGGGGGGTTTTGAAGAATTTAAAAAAGAGATTAAGGGAAAAAAAATTCAAAAAATTTTACGGAGAGGGAAAAACATTCTCATTGATTTATCGGGAGGGAAAACCCTCCTTATCCACCAAAAACTTACTGGACATCTTCTTTACGGGAAATGGAAAATGGAAAATGGAAAATGGAAATCGGAGATTCCCGGACCCTTAGCCGATGACCCAATGAATAGATTTCTACATTTAATATTTTGGTTAGATGACAAAGGAATGCTTGCCCTATCCGATTTAAGAAAGTTTGCCAAGGCAGAGTTGTGGGATACCGAAGAATTAAGAAAAAATTCAGAATTTAAAAGTTTAGGACCAGAACCCCTGGAAAAATCTTTTACCTTGGGCGCCTTTAAAGAAATTTTTAAAAATAGAAAAGGAAAAGTTAAACAAGTTTTGATGGACCAAACTGTTATCGCTGGTATTGGCAATATTTATTCAGATGAAATTTTATGGCAAGCTAAAATTCACCCCTTCAAAGAAGTTTCAAAATTGTCAGAAGAAGAACTTAAAAAAATATATAGGTCAATCCAAACCATTTTAAAACAAGCCATCAAAGCTAAAGGAGAAAGCATTTCTGATTTTCGAAGACCTTCGGGCGAAAAAGGAGAATTTGATCCTTTAAGAAAAGTTTATCGAAAAGAGGGAGAGCCTTGCCCTCGCTGTGGCACTGAAATTCAAAGAAAAAAGATTGGTGGCCGCTCGGCTCATTTCTGCCCTCATTGCCAACCCTTTTAATACTCTTTATTGAAAGTCTCTCGAAAATCATCTAAAATTTACCCAGTAGTAAACCCCGTTAGAAAGGACGGGGCCCCGTTAGAAAATTTTTTTGTAACGGGGCGGAACTTTGGGCCCAATCCTATTAGAAACTTCGCTTCTAGCAGGGTTCATCCCAACCGCCCCAATGGTTCGACAAGCTCACCATCCTGAGTTTATCGAAGGAGGGGTGAAGCTTTCTAACGGGGTAAACTCCAGTTTTTCTGCTGGGTTTATTTGATGAAAAAGAAGCAAAAAATCATTATTATAGTTTTTTCTGTCTTTTGTTTTTTAGGAATTAGTTTTTTTGGCGTTTTAATGTTAAAGGCAGGGAAAAGTCTCTCTATCAAAGGAGAGAAAGAGAATCTCCTTAAGCTCCAAGAAAGTAAAAAGAGCCCTTTTTCGGGTTTACTATGCGAAAATCCAGGTGCTCGGACTTTTTCTATTGCCTTGGCTCAATATCCAGAAACAATGCCTTTATCAGGAACTTCCCAGGCGGATATTGTCATCGAAGGACCAGTAGCTAATCCTGGCGGGGTAACTCGCCTTTTGGCTATCTATCAGTGTCAATCTCCTCTTGAGATTGGTTCAATAAGATCGGTAAGACCTTATATGGTTGATTTAGCATTGGGATTTGATACAATTTTTGCTTCCTGGGGAGGTGCTCAGTCGGCAATTGATAGGATAAAAAATCTTGGACTTGATTGGTTAGATGCTAGAGTAAATCCCGCCACTTTTTTTCGGAAAAAAAACATTCCCGCTCCCCACAATGGTTTCACTTCTCTGGAAAGATTAAAAATAGCGATGAAAAATTCAGGAATGAGAGAAACCAATCAATTCGAAGGATACCAGTTTTTAAGAGAAGAGGAGATAACTTTTAGTAAAGAAGACCAAGAAATTAAACTTAATTACACCTATCCTGTGAAATATGTTTATGAGCCAAGGACTGGCGACTACTTCCGGTTTTGGAATGGCAAAGAGATGATTGATAGAAACACTGCAAAGCAAGTTAAGGCTAAAAATGTGGTAATAGTAAAGACAAAAATGGGAGTCCTTTCGCCTGGCGTTGTAGATGTGAAAATAAGAGGTAGCGGACAAGCTCTAATCTATCAAGCTGGAAAAGAGATAAAAGGGATATGGCAAAAAGAAAATCCTCGA
>PFRL01000022.1:0-7226 GCA_002788555.1 Parcubacteria group bacterium CG_4_9_14_0_2_um_filter_35_11
ATAGAAAAAAGATAATAAAGGACAATTCCCAAAATTAAAATTATCTTTCCGGCTCTTTTTTTCTTTATTAAGATTAAACCCACTCCCAAAAGCATCAAGATGAAGACAAAGACGCTAGGGAGTAAAAATGCCTGTAAAATTTTAAATAATATCATTGAGGAATTGCTTGTAAACGATTAAAAACCAAGGAGTATATTCTCTGGGATTATTTTCAATTTCCTTTTGAAGTTCTTTTAAATCTAACCACTTAAAATCTGCCACTTCTTTTTTGTTGGGAGAAATCTTGTTTTTAGTTTTTAATTTAAAGACGTGACAAATCTCTCTTTCGGAGCCCTTTTTCCTAAAGGAATTTTGATAATAGAACTTAAAAAGATTTTTTACCTTTGGCACTTTTATGCCTACTTCTTTTTTAAGTCTTCTTTTAACCGCCGTCTCTAAAGACTCGTTTTTCCTTTGATGAGAGGCAACAGAACCATCCCAAAAACCCGGCCATAATCTTTTAAATCTGCTCCTCTTCGCCAAAAGGATTTTTCCTTTATCGTCAAAAACTATTACCAAAAATGCCCGATGCAAAATTCCTTTGTTGTTATGAGCAGTATCTTTTGGAACTTCGCCAACGACATTATCATTTTTATCAACTTTTAGAATTATCTCTTTCATTTGATTTTAAAAATTTCTCCATGCCCTGGATAAATTATTATGCCTTTTTTGAAAAATTTCGACAACCTTTGGAGGGAGCTTTTGAGGTCTCCGGGAGAACCTCCGGGTAAATCAGTGCGACCATAACCATCTTTGAAAATTGTATCGCCAGTAAAGATGTATTTGTCCCCTAGGAGGCAAATACTACCCTTGCTGTGTCCGGGAGTATGAAGAACTTTTAGCAAGGTTTTACCTATTTTTATTCTATCCCCTTCTCTTAAAAACTTATCCACTTTGAATTTAATAAAATCTTTTTCAGCTTCGTGAATAAAAACTTGGGCTTTTGTCTTTTGTTTTATTTTAAAAGTTGAAAAAATATGATCAGGATGAGAATGGGTTAGAATGATATATTTAAGGTTGAGATTGTTATCTTGAACTTCTTTTAAAATTTCTTTACTTCCTCCTCCTGGGTCAATTATTGCCGCCTCGTCCCGTAGTGAGGTTTCTCTACCCCGTAGAGAGAGTACTCTTCTACGGGGTCTACTGCGGGGTTCTTTATCAGAAATTAACAAATAGCAATTAGTTAAAAACATTCCTACTATCATCCGTTTTATTTTCATAAATTATAATCCTAATAATAACTTTGCTTCTTTAATTAAGGAGTCAAGATGAAAAACGGGAATTTTAGCTTCTTTTAAAAGATTTAATTTATCGATTTTTAAAATATCTTCGGCAAGCATCATCCCTTTGGAGACAAAAATTTCAGCTAAATAGCCTTTTAAGGACGGTAGAATTGTAATTGGATAGAGTTTTTGAGTATCAATTAAATATTCAAGTCCTCTATTTTTGGGCCAGTCCCATCCCAGAAGTTCAATCCCTACACACTGACTGTATTGAATGACTTGGCTAGTAAATTTTGTATTTGTAATAAGAAGGCTTTTCAATCGAATATTTTTCACTCTTTGACTTTTTAAAAAGGCGCTTTCTCTAAGATCTAAAAAACGGGCGTAATTTGCTAAAGCAATTTTTAAATCTACTCTTCCTCCGGCTAAATTATGATATTTACATTCACCAATATAAAGAGTTCTTTCTCTTTTTGCTAAAAAATCTATTTCGTAATCTGCGCAGTTTCCGGAAATAGACTGGTTAAGATGAACTTTAAAATTATTCCTCGAGAGAATCTCGCCGATATACTTTTCGAAAGGAAAGCCAGTGGGACCTAATTTTCTCATTCCTCCTTTTAAATCAAAGCGTAAGGCAGCGCCAGGAACTTTTTTTGAGAGTAATTCCTTTACTCTTTTGAAAATATCTGAAGTCCTGATGCCGGGGAAAGCTTCTTTCTTAATAATTTTGGCGATTTCTTGAGCTAATGGCTCGGGGGCACCAACTTTTTTGGCACTTTTATATATCTTCCTAAAAGAAAGCGGTTCTTTTTCTCCTTTGGCATTAATTACATAGAGTTTTGGCATGAGAATAAGATATTTTTCGCAAAGAAAAACTTCTCTAATCTTAGAGAAGTTTGAAGTTGTTGATTACTAATCCAAAACTATAATTTAAATATTCGGCTGCTTTTCGGCAATAAACCATTCTCCTGGTGAAAATTTCAAAATATTCCATTATCGGTACGAGGTTCGTATCAATTTTAAGGGTTAAAGTAATTCTTTTTTTAACTTTATCAATCTTTAATCGCGAGGACTTGGTAGCAAAATTCACTCTATCGTGGATATCTTTTTTGATTTTATTTAAATCTTTAACAATGACCCTTGAATAATGAACATCGGATTTGTCAGCCAGAACGACAATAGCAGCAATAGGATGATAAAATTTTATCTCTTCTTTGTCATGGTTAGCAATGGCATGCATAATCAAGGTAAGCTCTTTTGGACTAAAATCATTATGAAAAACTTGGTGAAAAAGTAAGGCGCCAAAATAATGATGATATTCACGAGTTATAAAATTTCCCATATCATGACAAAAAGCAGCAATAGCTGCCATCTCTTGCTCGTTCTTTTGGAGACCAATTTCTTTAGCCATCGTTCTTGCTCGGTCAGCAACAAGGGTAGCATGTTCCAAACCATGTTCGGTATAGGCTAAGGTAGCCAAAGCGACTTCTGTTTCCTTGATAAATTCTAAAATTTGGGGATTCTTTTTAACTTGAGATAAAGTAAGCATATTAAGATTTTATCATACCTTCTTTATGCAATATATGGTAATAAATTAATTTTATAGATTCGGTGATTATAAAATAGGAAAGAACAACTCCAAAAATCCATAGTAAATGATTATTTTGGGGAGGGATAAATTTAAATACTTCTTGGCCAAATCGAGTAAATGGCAGAAAAATGGTAAAAAGAGCTGTTAACCCAGAGAGAAATGTCAATATCTTTGAAGGTGCTTTGGTTTTGAAAAATAAAGATTTGCTGCGAATAGAAAATATTAATATTAACTCAGTTAAAATACTTCCTATAAACCAATTAGTCCGGAGAATATCAGGAGAAAAACGATAGAAAAGTCCGAAAAATATAAAATCAAAAACTGTACTAACAAAACCCAGAATGGTAGCTACCAAGACAATTTCTCTGAGGTTATAACTTTTGGGACTTTTTAATTCCTCTTTATCTACATTGTCAGTAGAAATCGCAATCATCGGAAAATCTGATAAAAAGTTAAGTAATAAAATTTGTAAAGGCAACATCGGAAGAAAATTAGTAATTAAGGAAGCGGAGGCAAGGGCAAAAAAATTGCCAAAATTAGAAATTAAGGTACTTTTAATGTATTTTGTGGTATTGGCAAAAATTTTCCTACCTTCTTGAATTCCATCAATTATGGTTTTCAAACTCCTATTTAATAAGATAATATCAGATGTTTCTCTGGCGATATCAGCCGCGTTATCCACCGCTAAAGCAACATTGGCAATTTTTAAAGCTGGCGCGTCATTAATGCCCTCTCCTAAAAATCCCACTTCATTTTCCTCCTCTAAAATCTTAACAATTTTATATTTTTGCTGAGGAGAAACTCGAGAAAAGACAGCGTAATTCTCGACTGCTAAACGTTGTTGGTCAGGCGACATTTTTTCGAAAATATCTCCTGAGATAACTTTTTCCGGTGATGGTACTAAGCCAATTTGATAAGCTACCGCTCCGGCTACTTCTTTAGTATCTCCTGTTAATATTTTCACTTTAACTCCCAAACTTTTAGCATCGGCCATTGCTTCTTTGGTGGTTTTCTTAATAGAATCAAAAAAAGAAATAACCCCTAGAAAAGATAGGTTCTTCTCTTCTTTAGAACTATAATAAATTTCTTTAACAATTTCTTTTTTGGCAATCCCAATAACTCTTTTCCCTTCTCTTCCTGCTTTTGAAATCCAAGACTTTAAAGATTGCTTTTCTTCGTCGTCCAAGTTACTACAAAGACCAATTAATATTTCCGGTGCCCCTCTTACAACTAACTCGTAAATATTCCCCTTCTTTATTAAGATATTGGCGCGGCGCCGCTCAGGATCAAAAGGAGTTTCTGATATCTTTTCAATTCTTTTCATTTTTTCTTTTTGCTCAAGAGATATTTTCCTCCATAAGGCTTTATCGAAAGCATCGTGGAATTGTCTTTTCTTCCCTCCCCCTAATGTCGGGGATAATAAAGCTCCGTAAAGGAGACACTCCTCTTTATTTAATGAGTAGATTTCATCTACCACAAGTTTATTTTCGGTCAATGTGCCCGTTTTATCAGAGCATAAAACCTCGATACTCCCCAGGTCTTCAATAGCCGACAGTCTTTTTACCACTACTTCCTTTTTTGCTAATTTAATTGCTCCTCTTGATAAAGAGATGGTAGTTACTACTGGTAATGGCTCGGGAATAATACTGACTGTTAAGGCGATAGAGAAAGTCAAAAGCTCAACAATATTTACAATATTTGCCTCCTGGCCCTTGATAAAAATATTAGCGAAAAAAACAACAATAAGGATAATTAAAATTAGGCGGAGAATAAATTGGCTAAACTTAGTTATTTCTTTTGAAAAAATACTTTCTTTTATAGTTTCGACGGTCAGTTGAGATATCTTGCCAATTACACTATTAACTCCCGTACCAAAAATAATGCCTTCGCCATAGCCACTAGCTACAGTTGTCCCTGAAAAACCAATATTTTGAGATTGATAAATTTCTTTAGGTTCCGTTTTAAGATTTTTGGAAATCTTCTTAACCGGTACAGACTCTCCAGTTAAAATTCCCTCATCAACAATTAGATTATTCTCTTTAAAAAATCTTATATCAGCAGGAATAATATCCCCCGCTTCCACAATTATAATATCTCCTGGTACTAAATTTTTACTGTGAATAATAATTTCTTTTCCCTCGCGCCGAACTTGGGCATGAGAGACAATATATTTTTTGAGAAATTTTAATGCTTCTTCCGAACGATATTCTTGATAGAAGCCGAGGCCAGTAGAGAGTGTAATTATAATAAAAACTGTCGCTGCTTCCATAATCTCCCCTAATAGAAAGAATAAAATTAAAACAATTAAAAGTAGGTAAACGAAAGAGGACTGGAACTGACGAAAAAAAATTGGGAGGGGGCTTACCTCTTTTGGTTTAATTTCGTTAAGGCCATACCTTTTTTGATGACTTTTAATCTCTTTTGTATTTAATCCTTTTGGCGAGCTTTTAAATTCTTCGAGAACTGCCCTAGCATCCTCTATTGCATATTTTGAGAATTCTTTTCCGATATGTATATCTTGAGGTTTCTTTTTTTGCTTTTTTGAAGCTATCCGATAGTCCATAAGTTTATATATTATATCTTTTTTTATTAAAACGATAAAATCCCCTAAAAGGGGATTTAAAAAATCCATTAAAAAGAATTCTCTAGAATTTTATTGTTACGAGCGACTGTAAAGACCAATAAGCTCGGCTTTTCCTATAATATGACCTTCCATTGCTTTCTCGATATTAGCTCTGGAGGCTCCTGCAGAAAGGTCTAATTTTGCGTCTAAAGCAAAAACTTTAAAAAAGTAGCGATGGGTTCCAGAAGGTGGACAAGGACCACCCCAACCGGTCTTACCAAAATCAGTTTTCCCTTCTACTGCGCTTTCGGGCACACTATTTTCAGAGATTTCACTAGTTTGGGGAGAAATATTCCAAATCGTCCAATGGCAAAAAGTCCCCATTGGAGCGTCGGGGTCGTCAACAATTAAAACCAGACTCTGGGCGTCTTCTGGTATATCGGAAATCGAAAGGGGTGGATTAATATCCTCACCGTCGCAGGTATATTTTGGAGGAATATTAGAACTATCTTCAAAAGCCGAACTCTTGAGAACAATTTTTTTCATAGGAATAGAAATCGCATCGGAGACAGTTACTACTCTTTTAGTTTGCCAAAACCAAAATCCTCCGATGGCAACTAGAATTAAGATGATAACAAGAATAAAAAACTTTTTCATAAAAAGATTTAATGTTTTCGACCTTTCCCCGTTAGATAGAACTAGTCATCTAATGGGGTTTCCCCTGTGAGATGGCGACTATACCTATCTCACGGGGTTTTTATTATTTTCACCCAACGATATTTTCCAAATTGGTCTTTGCCAAAAGTGAACTTGGGGTATTCGTATCTTCTTAAAAGATTCTCAATATACTTTTTTTGTTGGGTATCTATCTCAAGATAAATTATACCATTTTCTTTTAAAAAATTCTTTGCTTTACTTAAAAATTTCTCAATATAAAATAATCCTCCTTTTTTACCATACCAAGCTGTCTTTGGTTCATATTTTTTTACCGAGAGTTGAACTTCGCCCAATCTTTCTTTTGCCACATAGGGAGGGTTCGCTAAAATTAAATCATATTTTCCTTTAATGCCGGAGAAAATATCAGTTTGAATAATTTTGACCCTTTTTAGCGAAATTTTATTAAGCTTAAGATTTATTTTTATCTGCTGTAAAGCTTTTTTATCTATATCGCCAAAATCAACCCTTCGACAAAACTCAGGGCAATCTTTTAGAATGGCAATGCCAATAAAACCAGTGCCAGAAAAAAGGTCAAAAACTAGCAATCCCCCGACCCCCACTCCAGACACCTTCGGTTTCTGGCGCTCTTTTTCCGCCATAGGCGGGAGCTGTTTTTCCAACACGGGGGATTGTAAAGCTTGCTGTTTATTGTTGGTTGTAAGTCGTCTGTTGTTAGTTGTCTGTTTAATTTCCTTTATTACTTTTTTTACCCAGAATTTTGTTTCGGCTCTTGGCAAGACATAAAATTGGGAGAGATTGATTTTGATATTTAAAAATTTTTCCATCTTGGGCAAAAATTTAACTCTGCTTTCCAGATTTAGTTGCTAATTGACCACAGGCCGCTTTGATGTCTTTACCAAAGCGATAGCGCTGGGTGACTGGAATTCCGGCTTTTTCTAAAACCTCTTTAAATTTTTTAATTTTATCACCCGAGGAAGCATGAAAAATTCCGGTAGGATTGTAAGAGATGAGATTAACAAAGTAGAGAGGTTTTTTCATCAGTTTTGCTAACTCTTTAGCCTCACTCGGAGAGTCATTTAAATTATCTATCATAATATATTCAAACATCACTTTACGCCGTGTTATTTTAATG
>PFRL01000022.1:7331-9111 GCA_002788555.1 Parcubacteria group bacterium CG_4_9_14_0_2_um_filter_35_11
TTAACCTGGAGTTTTTCTTTAGCTAACTTTTTTATCCCTTCTATTATTCCCACAGTCGAAATAGAAAAATGTCTAGCTCCCAAACAAAAACTATCTTTCTCGTTTAAAATTCTGATTGCTTCCAAAACATTGTCATAATTTAAAAATGGTTCTCCCATCCCCATAAAAACTACATTGGTCACTTTCTCCCTTAATTTTTTCAAATAACGAGCGAAAAAGAGGACCTGTTCAACAATCTCCAGGGCTTCAAGATTCCTTTTAAAACCCATTTTTCCGGTGGCGCAAAACATACAACCTAAGGGGCAACCAACTTGCGAAGAAACGCAAACCGTATTCCGAGCATCTTTACCCCGTAGTAAAAAATTTTTACTACGGGGTGGGTGTCGTATTAGAACCGACTCGATTTGAAGGTTATCTTTCAAGGTAATCAATGCTTTGGCAGTTCTTTCATCTTTTGAAGTAAAAAGTTTAGCATTAAGCGCCAACGGACATTTTTCATTTAACTTTTTTCTTAAAGATAAAGGCAGAATGGTAGCTTTTGTCCAATCCTCAATTAAATCCTGAAAGATGGCTTTTTTAACCTGCTTTAAACGAAAATTTGGCTCTCCTTTGAGAACCTCTTTAAGTTGAGTTAGGTTCATAAATTATTAAAATTTAAAAGTTCTTTTTATACTCTTTTAAGGCTATTTTTAATATATTCATTGCTTCTTTAAGTTTCCAAGAAGATAAAACAAAGGCAATACGTATTTCGTCTTTTCCCAGACCGGCAGTGGCATAAAAGCCAGAAGCTGGTGCCACCATTACTGTTTTGCCTTGAAAAGAAAATTCAGTTAAAAGCCATTTAGCGAAGTGGTCAGAGTCCTTTATCGGCAATTTGACGGTGATATAAAAAGCGCCTTTTGGCTTTAAACACTTTACGCCCGGAATCTTTTTTAATGCTTCAAAAACTGTATCCCTTCTTTTTTTATACTCCAGAGCAATTTTTCTGGTATATTTTTGAGAATTTTTAAGGAGGGGAATTACTGCTAATTGCTCAACCATTGGAGAAGATAAACGAGCTTGAGCAAATTTTGTCGCTGCCTCAATCACTTTTTTATTTTTAGAAACAAGGCAGCCGATCCGGACCCCACAAGCGCTAAATCTTTTTGAGACGCTATCGAGGATTATTGCTCGAGCCCGGGCTTTTGGAAAATCCATTATTGAATAGTGTTTTTCGCCATCATAGACAAATTCTCGGTAGACTTCGTCAGATAAAATAAAAAGATTATATTTTTTAGCAATATTAATAATCATTTTTAGCTCTTTTTTGGAATAAACCGTCCCAGTAGGATTATTAGGGTTGCAAATTAAAATTCCTTTTGTTCTCGAGGTAATTTTTTTCTCAATTTCCTTCTGGTTTGGTAAGCGAAAACCTGTTTTGGCTAAAGTCCTTAAGGGTACTAATTTAATTCCGGCTACCGAAGCATAGCCATTGTAATTAGTATAAAAAGGTTCAAAGACAATAATTTCTTCTCCGGGATTAGAGATGGCTGCGAAAGTAAAGAGGATTGCTTCACTCCCGCCAATTGTGACAATAATCTCTGAAAGGTCCAGGTTAATTCCTACGCTTTTGTAATATTCCTGCCAAGCTGCCCTTACTTTTAAAATACCGTCCGAAGGAGTATAGGCAATGATTTTTTCTCTAAAATTTCTAATTTCCTTTAAAATTTCTTTTGGCGTTGGCAGGTCTGGTTGACCAATATGGAGTTCAAAAACCTTAATTCCTTTCTTTTTAATTTCT
>PFRL01000056.1 GCA_002788555.1 Parcubacteria group bacterium CG_4_9_14_0_2_um_filter_35_11
TTGACAGATTCTTACCAGACTGAGTATTCTGAATTTTTAAAGAACCTCGATATAGAAATCGTTTCTGATGTAAAACGTTGTTTTGAATTATGGGAAGAATTTAGTCCTAAAAAATCTCTTTTTGACACTTGGGAATTCCGTTTAGCTTTTTTCTTAGCTTATAAACCGAAACTTCATTTTATATTGCTCAAAAACAAGTCTGAGAATCTTGCTCTTTTACCCCTTTGCTACGAAGAAGATAAGAAAAAATATTTCTGGTTTGGAAGTGCCTGGCAAGAAGAAAATAAATTTTTCGCCAAAAAATCCATATTTATACCTTTACTACTGGCTCTTTCACCTCGCCCTATATTATTAAATGCTATAATTATAGATGACACTTCCTTAGATAAACAATTTACCGAAGATTTTAAGCCCGATGACTCCAAATATATTTTAGATTTAAAGAATATTCAGAGTTCAGAGGATTTTTTAATGAGGTTAAAAAAGAACAGACGCCATGACTTGCGAAAAGATAGAAGAAGAATTGAGAAGCAAAATCCTCAAATAATTATCAATAATTTCTCTGATTTTGATAATCTTGTAAAAATAAGCACAGAACGTTTTAAGCAAAAAGGTGAAAAAGCAGATTGGAAAGACCCAAGAAGAGTGGAGGCTTTTCGCCAAGTAATAAGATTAGGAGGAAAATCTTATAAAATGAGAATGATTACTGTCCGGGTAGGTAAAAAAGTGGCCGGCGTTGATTTAATAGCATTGTTTAATGATTGTTATCACACACTGAAATGCGGTTACGATGTTAAAAATTTTTCGGGGATTGGAAACTTTGTTAATCTTTTTGAAATTCAGGATGCGATATGTCTTGGGATGAAAAAGATTGATTTTTTACAAAACAGTTATCAATGGAAAGATAGGTGGTTTGAAGAGGTTCTTTTAGTTAAATACGAGAAATAAAATTCACCTAATTAGAAAGGCAAAGATAATAAAAAATTGCCCAATAATGGGCTTTTTGTTTTGGATATAATGAGAAATTTTCAGAAAACTACTTTCTTAAGGAGAGTGAACTCGACAAACCAAAAAGTTAAGTTAACTTTACTTACTTTTCTTTCTTATCTCTTTTAGAATTTTACAAACCGGGCAGTATTTGTAAAAATTTTTCCTAATTCTTAATTCCATCTCAGAACTATAATTCATTTCTGAAATCCATATCTCAAACTTGGTTTTACATAATTCGCATTCTATTCTAATTTTCCTATATTTATCTTTCTCCATATTCAAATTTATTATTTATTTTAAGAGACTCTTTTGAAATTAAATTCCTCATCTTACTCTGGACTTATATTGAGGAAAAATTATTATTCTATTTCTTTTAATTTAAAGTCATCGATAAATAACAAAAATAATCCCAAGAAAATAGATATTATATAGCTTAAAGTTTCGTTGCCTGGAAACAGATATAAATCCATCAGACCCCAGGCTCCCCTCCAGAATATTACAATGGCTAATCCAACAATAATAGCGTTAATATTGGGATGGGTTTTCTTCATTTTCCTAAATATTTCCATAAATCATAATTAATTTTTATTAATTTTGACCTTTATTAAAGTATAACAGATGAAAATTCTGAAATAAAATCAGAAAAAACCATATTATACTAAGTCGGGAGAATGTTTCAACATAGCCAATAGTTGCAAGACATTGCTATTATAAAAATTCTCAGGACCACTTAAAGTTCGGTATAAAGATGGTTAATTTCTTCCATTATTCGGTCAGTAATTTTCTGCAAAAGAGATCTATATTCTTCTGAGTTACAATCTAAAATTTTTGCCATCTTTCTTTCTTCTTCAAAATCGAGGGGTTGTCCGATATTAATTTTAACGGTTCTTCTTATTTTTAATTTTCCGCCCGGTGGTAAAAGTCCAAACGTTCCTTTAATCGCCATTGGCAAAATTGGAACACCGCTTCGTAAGTGAATTTTTGCTGCTCCGCTTTTCCCTTTTTGAATCTCGCCCGTTCGAGAGCGCGTCCCTTCAGGATAAATAATCACAATGTCTCCTCTCTTTAAAACCTTAACGGCTTTCTCCAAGGCAAATTTTTTAGAAATATTGTCTTTTCTATTAATAGGAATTACCCCAGCAATGAAATATAAAATATTTCTACCAAATCCTGCTAGGCCAGTGTATTTATCAACTTGACCTATATAAGTAAATCTTCCGGGGACACAAGGATAAGCACTGGCTATCCAATCCAAATGGCTTTGGTGGTTGGAAACTAAAATAAAATTTCTTTTAGGGATGTTATTCCACCCTTTGATTCCTTTGATAAGATAGAAATTAACAATTGGTTTTATAAAAATTTTACAAAACCAAGATAAACTTTTATTCATAAATTTTAAGTTAGATGAATTATACCAAAAACGAAAGCCCGAGGAAATTCTCGGGCTTGAAAATTACGATGACTCACTTTGGAAAGAATTTTAGATTTCGCACCAAGCGCAAGCTAATGCATCGGGGCCAATTGGAGCGCCAATCACATTGCCGATAACATTTATAAAGACCACTTCCGTATTTTTTAATTCTTTTTCAATCATCTCCTTAAGTCTTTGAGCGCTTTTTGGGTGGTCGCCATGAACAATAGTTACTCTTATTTTTTTACCTGCCTTTCTTAAGTTTTTCGTTTCTTTTTCAAGCTGTTTGAAAAGGGCGGTAGGTAAATCTTTGGCGCCAAGCCTTATACCAACCGGCACTAATACTCCATCTTTAAAGGCTGATAATGGTCGAATTCCGGCTTGAGCCATTTTTCTCATTAAATTAGCCGCCAGATGAGATATTCGTCCGCTAGCTTCTATCCACTTGGGGTCGTTGAATATCAACAAAAGGTGAATATGGGGAATAGATTTTTCTAATTCTGCTACAATTTCTTCTATTGTTTTGCCACTATTGATTAGGTCAATTGCTTTTAAAACAAGGAGGGCCTGACCAGCGGTAGCATTTAAGGAGTCAACAACGAAAACTCTTTCTCCGTCTTTTGAATTTAAAAATTTTTTGGCTAGATTTGCTGAATTATTACTACCCGAGAGCTTGGAAGTGAGAGTAATACAAAGTACCTTTTCAAATCTTTCCAGTTGGTACTTATATTTATCTAAGAAATCGTTTGGCGATGGCTGAGAAGTTTTACCAAAACTCTTGATCCCTCGTTTTTCTAATTCTCTCATTTTTTGAAAAGTATTTTCTCCGGGTATCTTCTCTATCTCTGGCCAATCTAACTTTACAGGAACGATGGCTATTTGATGCTTTGTAACTATATCTGCTGGTAAATCTGCGGCCTCTTCGGTAACGATACCAATTTCCCCCATAATGATTGTCAACGAATGTTAAATTAAAAAGTCATAATCTTTATCCCATTAGAAATTCCGCTTCTAACGGGATTTAATAACTGCGGCTTATTTTAGCATAGATGAGGTGTATTACAATCTTAAATTTCTCATCTAAATTAAGAGCCCGCGAAAAACTTTCGGGCCTTGAAAAATTGCCTGATTATCTCATCTTAATCTTCTAGAATAGTAATAGAATTAAGTGGAGTCTTCTTACCTTTTTTACAATCTTCAAGTGCCTTCAAAATATAAGAGCCTACTAATAATCCTTTTTTGGACAATTCTTTAATCTCCTTAAAAGAAAACCATCTGACATCCATGGCTTCTTTTGTGATGGTTAATTTCCCTCCGACAATCTCTGATTTGAAAACAAATAAAAACCACATTATGCCCTAAGGTCAAGTAATGTTGGTATATTCCTATTAAGTATAATGGTTTTAATTTAAATCCTGTTTCTTCTTCTCCTTCCCTCTTTGCGCAAGTAATGATATCTTCGTCTATTTCTAGTCGGCCAGCAGGAAAGTTCCATTTCCCTTTTACTTCTTTAAACGTTTCTTGCATTAATAAAATCTTTCTATCTCTTTCTATAATATTTGCCGCAACTACAAGAATTTTCTCCATAATGAATTAATACTTCAATAAATTATACCAAAAAAAGCCCGAGAAAAACTCTCGGACCTCAATCTGTCCAACACGTTAATAGTGGCTCCCTCTAGCGAACGATTTTATAACATTAGAGCGAGAAGAGAGTTATAAAGAAGATTATGAACTCTCTTCTTCCCTTATTTTAATTGCTTTCTTTTAATTAAGGCTTCGATTATTCTATACAGCAGTCTATTATTTTTTTCACTAATTCCCCTAATTTACCCATGAAGCCCTTCTTCTCTTTGTCATGCTTGTCAATAGCGTTATCGTCTATTTTTTTAACTTGGGCTGTATCAACTAAACCCATATTTACTCCCCAAAAAAGCGAGTACAAATTATAAGCTTTCTCAAATAAATCATAGGCTTCTTCTTTCTTGCCCATGCCTAGCTGTTTTGTTCCAACTTCCATTAACCTCATAGAGGCAGCTAAAAGGTGTTTGGAGATGCACCAGACTTCACCTTCGTATTTTTTAATAATCTTTTTAAGTAAAGTTTTTCGCATCTCTCGAACCTCTTTTAAAAAATCATAATATTTTTCCTTGCCGGTTTTGGTTCCGGTAAAGAAAAAATGTTCTTCAATCGAAATCAAGTTCATAATGGCTAAAGTTAAGTCCTCATCAGAAGACAAGTCCATTTTGTCTTTCTTTTTCATTTCGCTTAGTTTTTGAATAAATTCGTCTAAATTTTTAATTGGATTTTCTTTTTCCATAGGTTTACTTTGTTAAAAAATAAAAAATTATACTTAAAATTATTAGAGGAGCAATTGGCATTACCACCTTTTGAAAGGGAAAATATGCCCGGCTACCATGTTTTTCTTTCAAATAATAATACCAACTGGCACCAAACCAAAAGCCAATGCTTCCAGCAATAATCCCTAAAAGTAGTTTGTCAAAATGAAAACCGCAAAAACATATTAAACTATTGTGAGGATTACCCAAAAAGCCAGAAAAATAAAGGGGGACAACCATTAAAAGATAATAACCCAAAATTGTCACTATTTTTCTTCCTTTAAAACGAATATTTTTCTTCTCAAGCCAATCGATTGTCCAGGCAATGAGAGAAACAGTCAAACCGCCAATCCAAAGACCAGAAATAGTATCATCAACCCCAAGCCAGCGCGCGAGCCCAACTCCGGCACCGACCGCAACTGTGCAAAGTGGGCAAATAGCCAAAACCTTTGGGGTAAAGAGTAAACTAATCGAAATAATTAAAAAAATTAAAAGTGGAACTTTATTTTTCATTAATTTTTTCTTTAAAAAAATTTATAATATCTACATCGCCAATATAACATTTTTTTCCATCCCACAAAAATGGTACGCCAACTTCGTTCTCAGGTATTTTGCAAATTTTCGCCTTCTCCTCGAGCTCTTTAGCATTACTCTGATTATAATAGACTTCTTTTTCAGCAAAAGATATTTCTTTTTTTACTTTATTTTCTCCAATGTATTTTTCCACAATAGCACAATGAGGGCAACCAATTCCATAAAAAAGGATGATTTGACTTCCTGGTTCACTATTTCCCTTATTTTTTGACAAAACCGAAAAAGAAAAAATTATAATAACAGCAAATAAAATAGTGGGGACTATAAGTTTTTTTGGCATATCTTTATTCTAACATCATTTTTATTTTTTTAAAATTGCTGAAATTAAAAATATAAAAGCTGAAACGACAATGATCAGAGGTCCAGCTGGCAAAAAGGTTAGTTTTGAAAGAAAAATTCCAAAAGCAGAGCTTAAGATTCCGAAAATTAAAGCTAAAAACTTATATTGACTAAGGTTTTTGGCTAAATTTCTAGCAGAGGAGGCTGGAATTGCTACAATGGCAGCAGTTAAAAGCCCGCCAACTATTTTTACTCCCAAAGCGACAATTAAGGCAATTAAAATAAGATAAATTAAATTATATTTTTTAACATTAATTTTTTGGGTGGTTGCTAAATCTTCAGAAATGTTGATGAGAGTTATTTTGGGATAAATTTTCTTAGTAAGAAAAAGGATAAAAAGACATAAAATAAGAGTAATAATCGCCTCTTTAAATTGAATTTTGGAAATATCGCCAACTAAAGCTGTTTCTGCTTGCTCAATTGGTAAAAAGAAAAAGGCAATGGCAACTCCTGAGGCAAAAACAATGGCAGTTAAAGCCTCCATTGGTAGTTTTGTTCTTGCTTCGAAAAGCCAAATTAAAACTATCCCCAAAATGACAAAAGGGAAAGCACCTAAAGAAATATCAAAGCCGTAAATTAAAGCCAAGGCAATTCCTGGCAAAGTTAAATGACCTAAAGGACCAGCAACCAAGGCCATCCTCTTAGATAGCATCAAAGAACCCAAATAACCTGCCACCCCGCCAATAAAAATTCCAGAAATTAAACTTAAAATGAATTGGTTAATCATGTTTGTGTTCGTAAAATTTTACTTCTCCGCTATAAAGTTGGCCGATTCTTTCAGGGGTTAAAATTTCTTTTGGTAGGCCATAGCATAACATTTTTTTATTCAAACAAAGAACTTCGTCGGCTAATTTATAAACTATTGAGAGTTCGTGGGTAACAAATAAAATTGTTAAGTTTTTTTCTTTTTCCAGTTTTTCCAAAAGATTATAAACCGATTCTTGACCCCCAATATCAATTCCAGCTAAAGGTTCATCAAAAAGCAAAACTTCAGGATTTGGAGCCAAAGCCCAACCGATTAAAATTCTTTGAAATTGACCGGAAGATAAATCCCCAATTTTCTTTTTTAAAATTTCTTCTTCAACCCCAATTGATTTCAAAATTTCTTTTGTTTCATTTTCTGAAACATTTTCCAAATCAAAAAACTCTTTAACACTAAGAGGTATATCCTTTATAAAAGGCAATCTCTGAGGAACATAGCCAATTTTAATTTCCGCTTTCCATGCAATCTCTCCTTCATAGGGCAAAATCCCAAGCAAAGTTTTTAGCAAAACCGTCTTCCCTGCCCCATTTGGTCCCAAAATCGTTAAAACTTCTCCTTCTTTAACTTCAAAAGACAAATCTTTGAGAATCTCTTCTTCCTCTAACTCCACATCCAAATTTTCAACTTTTAAAATTGAGTTTTCCATTTATTTTATTATCTTGCAAATAGACCGTAAATCAAGCCGGAAATAGTACAGAATATTGCAATTAATAAAGCATAAACCAAAGTCCTCTTTGTCCCCATTATTTTTCTGACAACCAAAATACTTGCTAAAGAAATCACCGGATCAGCCAGCAAATAAGCGAGTAATGGCCCTTTTGCCATACCTAATCCCAAAAACATTTTAGCCATTGGCACTTCGACCAAGGTTGGAAAATACATAAAAACGCCAAATAAAACTGCAACCAAATTTGCCAAAATTGTATTTTCCCCTAAATATTGCTTCAAAGCATCCTTTGAAAATATCACTCCTAACATCCCGGCCACAAGGATTCCTGCCAAAAGCAAGGGAAAAATGGCTTTGAAGAAAATGTAAGTCTCTCTGAGCCAATTTTTGGTTTCTTCTTTTTCAAACCTCAATTTTAACTGCAAGGGTAAAAGAATTATTAAACCAGAAAGGATTGGAATTTTGAACTGATTTCCCATTTTGGAAGCTCCAATTATCAAAATGGCAAAAAGAGTGGCAAAAAAGGCAATTAATCTGTCGCGGGTTAAGCCGTTGATAATTTTTTGGCCGATATTCAATTTTCCTATTCCATCCATTTTTTCTTCTTCTCTGAGTAGCTTCTGAACTAATTCTTTTTCTTCTGCTTTTTCTTCTTCTTTGAAAACTTTACTGATTATGAGTCCAATTACTATGGCAAATGTTATAGAAAGAACTATCCTCGCTAAAGCGAAATCCCACCCAATAACGCTTCCAGTAAAAATAATTGCCAAGATATTGGTAGCTGGAGCGGTATATAAGAAAGCAATCGCCGGCCCAATTCCTGCTCCTTTTTTCTTGATTCCGGCGAACAAAGGCAATACGGTGCAAGAACAAACGGCCAATAATAATCCAGCGATTACCGATAATGGATAAGCGATATATTTTGGCGCATCTTTGCCAAGATATCTGGTTATTTTCTCTTTGGGAAGCAGGGCTGCCATTGCTCCAGCAATAAAAAAGGCAGGGATTAAACAGGTCAAGACATGATGCAGTAAATAATCGTAAAGGGTATAAAGTCCTCCCGAAATAATTTTTATTAAAAAATCAAACATAAGTTTATTTTTCTAGTTTACCCCATTAGAAGATTAAACACTTTCTAATGGGGTTTGCCTTTTAATATCTCTTTAATTTCTTCGACCGTTGGGATTTTCCCGGCAACAACTACTTCTCCTCCAACTGCCAAAGCCGGTGTCATCATTACGCCCATTTCAATAATTTTATTTACATCGTAAAGATGTTCTACTTTTACATCTTTTAAACCAAGTTCCTCAACTGCTTTTCTGGCATTTTCTTCTAATTGCTGGCATTTGGGGCAGCCAGAACCCAAAATTTTAATTGTCATAATTTTTTAAGTTTCTAAAAAGTTTTTTAATAATTTAAAATATTTCTTTACGACCTTTTGATTTAATTTATAGAAAACTTTTAATCCCCTTTTTTCTGGAAAAATTAATCCAAAATTTTTTAAAACTTTAAGATGGTGGGAAACCAAATTTTGGGGAAGTATCAAACATTG
>PFRL01000003.1 GCA_002788555.1 Parcubacteria group bacterium CG_4_9_14_0_2_um_filter_35_11
GCCTCTTTTTCTGGACAGCTATTGGTGCTGCTGTAGTTATCTTTGCCAAGGCTGTCACAGGCATCATCGCCTATATTTTGGGAGGATAAATATGAAAAAAGATTCACTTTTAAAACTAAAATTAAAATTAACTAAAGAAAAAAAAGACCTTGAGAAAGTTTTATCTTCTTTTGCTAAAAAAGACAAAAAACTCCCTGACGATTGGGATACAAAATTTCCTCAGTTTAACGGAAGCCTTGAAGAAAGTGCTGACGAAGTAGAAGAATTCACAAACCTCTTGCCCCTGGAAGCAAAACTTGAACTCCAGCTTTTAGATGTCAAAAGAGCCCTTAAAAAAGTGGAAATGGATAGTTATGGATTGTGTGAAAAATGCGGTAAAAAAATAAGTGAGAAGAGGTTAAAAGTGCTTCCCGAGGCAAAATTCTGTTCAAGATGCGCAAATCTGCTTTAATAAAAGGAGAGATGATTATATGTTAACCTTTGTTTTATTTTTAGTTTTAGGTTATCTTTTCGGGTCTATACCTTTTGCTTTTCTCATTCCTAAAATAAAAGGTATTGATATCAGGAAAATAGGTAGTAAAGGGACAACTGCTACTAATGTTGCCCGGGCCCTCGGTTGGAAGTGGGGGATCCTTTCGGCAATACTCGATATATTAAAAGCAATAATTCCTACTTACCTTGCCACAAATTATTTAGCCAATGTCTGGCAGATTACCTTTGTCGCTTTAATGCCGACAGTTGGCCATATTTTTCCTATTTGGCTTAACTTTAAAGGCGGAAGAGGAGCATCAACCTTTTTTGGAGCTTCTCTAATTTTAATTGGTCTGAAATTTCTCCTCCTCTCTTTTATTATTTGGATTACTATTTTAATCTTGTTTAAAATAGTGAGTTTGACTAATCTTATATTTGCCTGGATATTTTCTCTTTTAATTTTAATATATTTTCCTTGGTACTTTATCTACGGGATTCTTGGTGCTTCTTTAATCACTTTTGCTTTGCGAGAAAACATTCAAAGACTAAAAGAGGGAAAAGAACCAAAAATATCTCTCAAATGGTAGAAAGAGAAAAATTATTTTTAGGGAAAAAATCCTCTCTGGCCTAGATTTGGATTAAAAGATTTTATAGGTAACCATTATCTTTATACCACCTGATAGCTCTTTTAATAGATTCTTTAAAAGATTTAAATTTTAATCCTAATTCTTTTTCTGCTTTTTCATTGGAAAAGTAAAATTTTATTTTATTAAAACGAGCCATTTCCGGCGTCAGTTTTGGACGATTTTTGGTAATCTTTGAAATTCCTAAAAAAACATATGCTAAAAGAGTAAAAAGCCAACTAGGGATAGAAATAGAAGGGGGTTTTCTTCCCAATTCCTTGGCTATTATTTTTCGCATTTCGTAAAAAGTAATGTTTTCTCCAATTAGCAAATATCTTTCTCCCTTTTTTCCCATCTTCCAAGCCCGAATTAACCCCTCTACCACATCTTCTACATCAACAACAGCTATACCCCCCCTTGGATAAAAAAAATTCATGGGAAATTTAAAATCAAAAGTCATATCTGTCTTTATCTTTCTTATGTCTCCCTCGCCATACATTGAAGCAGGACAGACAACAACTGCGTCAAGGCCTTTAGCAATACCCTTGTAAACTTCAACTTCTCCTAAAAATTTTGTATCGCAATAATTGATTTTTAAAGGAAAAAGATTGTAGAGCATCTCCTCATTCGCTAATTTCCCTTCTTCCACTCCTATTGTCACATCTGAACTTACATGAATTAATCTTTTAATTTTATTTTCAAGGCAGGCCCTAACTACATTTTTAGTACCCTCTACATTTATTTCGTATTGAAGTCGGTTAAGACGACTCCAATAAGCAATAATTCCCGCCAAATGGAAAACAATTTCGCAGTCTTTAACTGCTTTTTTTACCGCTTCGAGGTCTCTAATATCACCAATAACACTTTCCACCTCAATACCCTTCAGTAAATCTATTTGAGCAGACTCCTCTTTCAATATTTTGACTTTATAACCTTCTTTCATCAATCTTTTCACCAGATGGTGACCCAAAAATCCGGTGGCTCCAGTAATTAAGATTTTCATATTTTTATCAAATATTATAAAATAAAAATGTTTAAAGGCCAACCATTTTTAAAAATATGAATCTTTTGCAAGCTATTTTTCTAGGAATCATTCAGGGATTAACTGAATTTTTACCAATCTCCTCATCAGGACACTTAGTAATTTTTCAGAAGATTTTTAGATTTTCTACGCCTCCCATTGCCTTTGATATTTTAGCTCATTTGGGAACACTATTTGCTCTTTTATTTTTTTTCAGAAAAGATATTAAAAAGATTGTCCAAAACCTACACCAGGAAATAAAAAGCAGAAAGAGGGGAGACTATACCAACTTACTATTTTCTTTAATAGTTGGAACGATCCCAATAGTTATCTGGGGAATACTCTTGAGGGAAAAGATTAATATCTTCTTTGACTCCTTTTTATTAGTAGGTATTTCCTTTTTCTTCACAGCCATAATTCTATATATTACCAGTTTCGTAAAAGATTCAAAAAAAGAGATAACTAAAATTAGCCCTTTAGACGCCATAATAATTGGGATTTTTCAGGCCTTTGCCATTTTGCCTGGAATTTCTCGCTCCGGCTTAACAATCTCAGTCGCGCTCTATCAACAAATAAAAAAAGAAGATGCTTTTAAATTTTCTTTTTTCCTTGGAATAATTGCTATTTTTGGAGCAAATCTCTTGCAAATGCCTAAGATTTTAAATTTTACAACTCAGGAAATATTAAATGGATTGTTCGGAGTTTTATTTTCGGCTATTGTTGGGTTTGTGGCTTTAAAATGGTTACAAAAAATCATAATTCAAGGAAAACTCCATTATTTTGGAATTTATTGTATTATTTTGGGAATAATTTGTATTTTGATTTATTTACTTTAGAAAAAAGGCGGCTTATTTCAGCCGCGTCTTGGTATTTTAGTCATCAAAATTCTCTCTAATCTTTCTTGCTTCCTCCTCTTCTATCTTTTCTAGGATTATATTGAGCAAAGTCACCTTATTCGTTCTTCTTGGCACGGTAATTCCTAATATCTCGGCCGTCTTTACTAGGTAGATCTTTGAAAGTTTGTCCTGGGAAGTTGCATAGCCTATTGATAGCGGTTTAAGACTTTTTGCATCAAGCACATCTTGAATTCGATGAATAATCTCTAAGGCCGTCTTAGCATTTTCTGTCTCCCATTTGGCTCTTTGTATCGGGTCGTTGGAATAGTTAAACCATGTTCCGCATCGGCATTTTTTTAGCCAATTGAGATCCCCTTCGGTAAGTTCGTCTTTTAGCCAATTCCAAATTTTTGCTAATTGTTTTTTAAGAATGGCTACCAAACTTTTCACCCCTTTTTTTAGTTACTGCTTTTTATTTTAAAGATTGCCTTTAAAGCCGTCAAGAAATAAAAAAAACAACTAAAAAGAGTTGTTTTTTTAATCAAGTATAAAAATTATTGTTATACTTTTTGTAATAGTTTATGGCAGAATCTTTTCATCTCTTCTAACTCTCTTAATCCTTTTTCTGTGGTTTTATAAGCTCTTTCCCCTTTATATTTTCCAATTTTAATATACTCATTTCTCTTTAAGCGATACAAAACCCTTTTTACTAAAAAGACATTTGGTAAAAAGCTAAACTTTTCAAAAATTAATCTTCTGATATCTTTATCACAAATTTCCTCCTCTTTCCCTAAAGACAAGATATAAATCCACAAATTTCCCTCAGTGTTTAACCTTTTAAATCTTTCAAATGGCTCCATAGTTTTAGAAATTTGTTAATAGAAATTGGAAATTGGTATAGAAAATAGAAATTGGAAATTAGTTAATTTTTTCTATTTTCTAATTTCTCTACTATTTTCTGATTTTAATTACCTTTCTCTTTGACCTTTTATGAATTCTTCGACCATTTCCCTCGCTTTTTCGTCAGTGAACTGTTGGGGAGGATGTTTCATTAAATAAGCCGAGGCAGAAATTAATGGTCCAGAAATTTTTCTATCTAAGGCAATTCTTGCTAATCTAACAGCGTCAATGACACAACCAGCAGAATTTGGCGAGTCTTCGACTGAGAGACGAAGCTCCAAATCCATTGACACATTTCCAAATTGTCTTCCCTCAATTCTGATAAAACAAATTTTATTATTCTTTAGCCAGGGAATGTAATCTGAGGGACCGATGTGTAAATTGTCATAACTTAATCTTTTTGCCAGTTGTGATTCAACGCTTTCAGTCTTTGAAATCTTTTTTGACTTTAATCTTTCTCTTGATAACATATTTAAAAAGTCAGTTTCCCCCCCAAAATTTAATTGATAAGACCTGTCAATTGGTACCCCTCTTTGGGCAAAAAGGTGAGATAGTGTTCGATGGATAATTGTTGCTCCAACCTGGGATTTTATATCGTCTCCAATACAAGGTAAGTTTTTCTTTTCAAATTTTCTTGCCCAATCTTCATTAGAGACTATAAAAACTGGCATGCAATTAATAAAGGCGCAGCCTGCTTCCAGGGCAGCTTTCGCATAGTATTCGACTGCTTTTTGAGAGCCAACCGGCAAATAGTTTATTAAAATTTCCGCTCCCGATTTTTTTAATTCCTTTATTACGTTTACTGGTTTTTCTTTTGCTACAATAAATGTTCTCTCTTCAGGATAATTTTTCATATGCTCAGCCACCCCATCTAACACCGGTCCCATTTTTACTTTTACCCCTAAATTTGGTATATTTTTCTCAAAGACTTTAGTACAGTTAGGGAGGGAGAAGATGGCTTTTGATAAGTCTTTTCCCACCTTTCTTTTATCTATATCAAATGCCGCTACCGGTTTTATATCAGAAATCTTGTAGCCAGCCATAACGTTATGCATCAAACCCGGAATAGAGTCTCTGTTAGTCTTTACATTTTTATAATAAAACAACCCCTGAATTAAACTGGAGCAACAATTTCCTATACCGACGATAGCAATTTTTAGCATATATTATTTTACGATTATAAGAACCTTTCGCTTGACGAAAGAACCTTGTTCTTCCACTATCGTTCAAGAATAAACTATTTTACCAATGTAAAATAGTTTGTCAAGCAGGTTAATTAATTTAAGTAGTATTTATGCTTCCTTTTGAGCGACTTTACAAATCTAATACCATTGACAATCTCTGGCTCTATATTTTGTCGTTAGCCCAAAAGACACCTATATACGCCTACCAAATTCCCAAAAATATTAAGGAAAAATTTAGATTTAAACCAGGGAAAATTACTCCTTATAGAGTTCTCTATAAACTTGAGCATGAAGGTTTTGTTAAAAGTAAATTAGAGCAAAGGAGGAGATTTTATGAGATTACAGCAAAAGGCAAGGAAGAACTCAAAAAGGCAAAAGATTTTTATATAAAGATGGTAAAATTAATGAAAGAATAAGTTTATTTTATGAAAAAAAGAATTCTTTTCTTCTTTATTACTTTTTTAATTGCCGCAATAATACTTTATTTTGTTTTTAAGAAGATAGATATTCGAGAAACCTGGAAGACCTTTTTATCTTTTTCCAAAGAGGGAATTTTTTTGGTTTTCATTTTAACCATCTTGGCTGTTTTCTTGGGAGCTTGGCGGTGGAAGATAATCTTGAAAGACATAGGTTATAACATTCCGCTCAAAAACTTGATTTCTTCCTGGGCGAGCGGTTTTGGCATAGCTTATTTTACTTCTCTTAGCGCTATGTGGGGAGATGAGGTATTTAAAACTTATAAATTAAAAAATAAATTCTCCGTTTCTCTTAAAAAAGCAGCCGTTTCTGTTTTTATAGAAGATCCAATTCTTGATGGCAGTATTTTCTACCTTACTCTTATTATTGGAGTGATTTTTTTTATTTTGAAAACAATGACTATACCACTTGAATTAAGATTTGTTCTTTTAATACTTTTATTTCCGACAATAGGATTAATACTTTTCTATTTAATAGTGTTTAAAAATTATAAATTAAATATACTTGATAAATTACTTAAGAGATTTGTGAATAGTGAGATAGCCGACAATATTGCGAGTATTCGAGAAGAGATATTTAATTTTTTTAGGCCCTCTAATAAAAGAATGTGGCAAACTGTTATACTCAGTTTCTTAAAAGGCGTAGTTAATATAATACGTTCCTGGGTAATAATTTTCTTCTTAGGAGCCAAAGTAAACTTTATTACAGCAGTTTCTATAAGTGCCTTTACTAATATTGCCTATACTTTTCCTCTGCCGGCGGCCCTGGGAAGTCTTGAAGCATTACAAGCATTTGCCTTTTCTCGTTTAGGATTAACTTCCCGTATTGCAGTGGCTTTTGTTCTTGTCTTGAGAATTGCCGATATTTCATTAGCACTTATTGGCATATTTCTTGTTTTAAAATTCAGCACAAAATGGCTCAAAGAAAAAATGGGTTTATAAAAAACAGGTACGAAATTAAAATATGGCTACAAACCAAGACCTAGCAAAAATTTTTTATGAAATAGCTAATTACCTAGAAATGGAGGAAATAGCTTTCAAACCTTATGCCTACCAGAAAGCAGCAATTACTTTAGAAACCTTAGAAGAAGATGTTAAGGAAATTTACAAAAAGGGAGGATTAGATGCGCTAAAAGAAGTTCCGGGGGTAGGGGAAAGCATTGCTCTAAAAATTGAAGAATATTTAAAAATGGGGAAAATAAAATATTACGAAGAATTTAAAAAGAAAATCCCGGTCGCTTTGGAAGAAATAATTACTATTGAAGGGATGGGTCCCAAAAGAGTGAAAGTTTTGTATGAAAAATTAGGAATTAGGACAGTTGAAGATTTAGAAAAGGCAGCCAGGGCCCACAAAATTGCCCCCTTGTTTGGTTTTGGCGAAAAAACTGAAAAAAATATTTTAGAAGGAATTGAGTTTTTAAAAAGGTCAAAAGGGAGATTTCTGTTGGGCGAAATTTTACCAATTGTTAAAGATGTCTATGAAAAATTAAAAAATTTAAAAGAAGTTGAAAAAGTAGATCCTGCAGGTTCAGTCAGGAGAATGAAAGAAACCATTGGCGATGTTGATTTTTTGGTTATTTCAAAAAAACCCCGCCAAGGGCTCGCTTCGCACGCGAAGCGAGGCGAGCGAGATTCGCCTCAAGAGGCGGCAGCAAAAGTTATGGATTTTTTTACTTCTTTACCAGGCATTGTCAAAATTTGGGGCAAAGGCACTACCAAGGCATCGGTTAGAATGAAAGAAGGGTTTGATATGGACATTCGAGTTTTGCCTGAAAAATCTTATGGTTCGGCCCTCCAATATTTTACTGGGTCCAAAGAACATAATATTTCTTTAAGGAAAATTGCTATCGATAGAGGATTAAAACTTTCGGAATATGGGCTTTTTCGCGGTCCTAAAATGATTGCCGGGAGGACCGAGGAGGGCATTTATAAAGCTTTAAAGATGGAGTGGATTCCACCAGAAATGAGAGAAAATCAAGGGGAAATTGAACTAGCCCTGAAAGGAAAATTGCCCGAAATAATTGATTATGGAGATATTAAAGGAGATTTGCATTGTCATTCAAATTGGGAAGCGGGAGCAAATTCAATTGAAGAAATTGCTGAGTTAGCTCAAAAAATGGGCTATCAATATGTTGGTATCTCTGGGCACACGAAGTTTTTAAGAATCGAACACGGAATGAACGAAAAACAATTAGCCCAACAAAGAAAGGAAATAGATAAATTAAATGCCCGTCTTGGCCAGGGCTCCGGCGGGCAAGTAAAATTCAAAATATTACAAGGCTGCGAAGCTAATATTATGAAGGATGGTTCGCTCGATATTAAAGACGAAGCATTAAAAAAGTTAGATTATGTCATAGCTGGAGTTCATTCAAGCTTTAAAATGCCCAAAGGAAAAATGACGGAAAGAATTATTCGAGCAATGAAAAATCCTAATGTCGATATTATTTCTCATCCCACCGGAAGGATAATAAAAAGGAGAGATGAATATCAAGCTGATTTCGATAAAATTTTAAAAACAGCAAGAGAAACCGGAACAGTTTTAGAAATTAATTCTTTCCCCGAAAGATTAGATTTAAAAGATACCAATATTAAGAAAGCCAAAGAAGCTGGAGTGAAAATGATAATTAATACAGATTCTCATCATAAAGACCAAATGAGATTTATTGAATTTGGAATTGCTCAAGCCAGACGTGGTTGGGCAACTGCGGATGACATTATAAATGTTCATCCGTTGGATAAAATGATAGGGTTTTTGAAAGAGGATATAGATAAAAAAGCAGTTGGCCAACCTCAGAAAGGGGTCGGGGAAGCTGGGTAGGGGCCCGCGAGAGCGGGAGGGTGGCGGGTGGGTGGCGTCCCCGTGGCGGAAAGATTAAAACCGATGGGTTTTAAGGAGCGAAACGAAGCCCGTAGGGCGCTTGAGCCGAAAGCGAGAGGGAGTGGAGCG
>PFRL01000039.1 GCA_002788555.1 Parcubacteria group bacterium CG_4_9_14_0_2_um_filter_35_11
TCGGCTCGCTGAAACTCCGACGAAGCGGGTCGGCTTGAACACATTTTTAAAAGAAATTTTTTTCAAGTTAATTACGTTTAAGATATAAGTAAGTATTTTCCTTGAGTGGCAATAAATTTGCAACTAGGTCGACAAAAAAGTAACTTTAATACCAAAAATATGAACAAAGTGAAAAAACCATGTTGCGGGGGAGAACCAGAAGAAATGTTTCCCAAAAAAACCGTAACAGAAATAAAAAAAGAGGTTAAAATACGATACGACAAATTTGCCAAAGAAGGTGGTTTGGCTGAGGGTTGTTGTCCTTTAGTTGGAGGAAGAACTGAAAGTTTTGCTTTAGAACACGGACTCTATAGTCAAGAAGATCTTGCCCTAATTCCCAGGTTGGCTATTCGCCTTTCTCGCGGTTGTGGAAATCCTACTGGTTTTGCTAATATCCAACCAGGTGAGATAGTTGCTGATTTTGGTTGTGGCGGCGGTATCGATCTTGTTTTGGCAGCTCACAAAGTGGGACCAACTGGAAAGGTGATTGGAATAGATTTTGCTCCCCAGATGATTGAAAGAGCAAAACAGGTAATGGAGGAAGCTGATTTATCCGACAGAGCCGAGTTTATTCTACTGGATATAGAAAATCCTGAGGTTCCAGATAATATTGCCGATGTAGTAATATCGAACTGCGTGATAAACCTCTGCCCTTGCAAGCCCTGTGTCTATAAACAAGCCTTTGATATTCTAAAACCCGGCGGCCGGCTGGCTATTTCTGATATCGTAACCATTGGAGATGTCAGCCCTAAAGTTCGTGAGTACTTCCGGTCAATTTGGGCAGGGTGCACAGGAGGAGCAATACCAGAAGATGAGTATTTAAAAATAGTTCAGGATGTAGGCTTTGATCAACTTAGAGTAGTAGCCCGCCATGTTCTCAGCCCAAAAGAATTAGAGGAAATGGCAAGTTGCCCAGGTAAAAAATTTTCTCCCCCTTTCTCAAAAGAAAAACTAGCCCAAATGGAAGGGAAAATAGTTAGCACTAAATTTGTAGCTTTTAAACCAAAAAATAAATTCTCTCTATAAACGCGGCGAGCCCGCTTGGGGGCAAGCTGCAGATTAGGGGGGTTTGTTTTCGCCGTCACAGGCGGCGAAATTTGTTCGAACTATTTTCAATATAGAGCACCTTGTCGCTCCGCTCCTCGGTGTAAACTATTCGCTCAGCGTAAACTAATATTTTGACAGTCTTCTAAAAAATATATATTATTGAATTAAATAAAGATCCATTTAGGATTTTTAATTTTATTAAAGTTATGGAGCAACTTGATTTAAAAACATTATCTTTGGCTATTTTGCAGATTGCTGAAGAAAAGGGGATACCAGAAGAGAAAGTAATTGAAGTGATAGAAACAGCTCTGGCTGCGGCTTATAAAAAAGATTACGGCAAGAAAGAAGAAAAATATCGGGCAAAATTTAATAAAAATACCGGCAAGGCAGAATTTGTCAGGGTTCTAAAAGTAGTAGATGAAAGTATGATTCTAAAAGAAGGAGAAGAACCTCCAAAAGAGGTAAAGGAAGGAGAGGCAAAAAAGATAAAGTTTAATCCCGCTCGCCATATAATGGTAGAGGAAGCGAAGAAGACCCAAAAGGATATAAAAGTAGGCCAGGAGTTAGAATTTCCTTTGCCTCGGCCGGAAAAATTTGGCCGCATTGCTGCCGGGACTGCCAAACAAGTCCTTCTGCAACGGATGAAAGAAGCAGAAAGAGAAGCGATATTTAGTGAATTTGCCCAAAGAGAAGGGCAGATTGTTTCAGGGGTTATCCAAAGGAAAGAAGGCAATATAGTTTTTATCGATGTAGGGAAATCGACTGGCCTTTTATTGAGAGAGGAACAAATTCCTGGCGAGTTTTATAAGATTGGTAACAGAATGCGGTTCTTTTGCTTAAAAGTGAAAGACAATCCTCGGGGCCCGGAAATCTACCTTTCGCGCTCTCATCCAAAATTTTTATCAAGACTTTTTGAATTAGAAGTACCAGAAATTTCCAGCGGAGTGGTTGAAATAAAAGCAGTGGCCAGAGAAGCAGGTTCGCGTTCAAAAATTGCTGTCTCTTCAAAAGAAGAAGGAGTAGATCCAGTTGGGGCCTGCGTAGGTCAAAGAGGAACGAGGGTTAATGCCGTAATGCAAGAATTGGGCAGAGAGAAAATTGATATTATTCCCTGGGCAGAAAAGCCCGAAGAGTTTCTTGAAAATGCGCTCTCGCCGGCTAAAGTGATAAAAGTTAAGATAAAAAAAGATAAAGCCGAAGCGAAAGTTCCGAAAGACCAACTTTCCCTAGCTATTGGCCGAGACGGACAAAATGTTCGCCTTGCTTCAGAACTAGCAGGTTGGAAAATTGATGTAGTTGGAGCAAAAGAGGAGGGTTCAAAATAACTTCGCTTTTATTATACAAAACGTTCGAGGGTTTCTTTTAAAGGAAACTCTTTTTTTATTTTAGAAGGATTGAGCCCCTTGAGTACTTCTTCTTCGTAAGTTGGTTTTCGAATTTTGTAAAAGATGCCAATAGGGATTTTGGAGTCCCCATTTAAATAATCCCACTCTTTGATTTTATTTAAAGCTTCTTTTCGGGAACTAAAGTTGTGGGTTTTTAGTTCGTAAACAGTCTTGTTATAAAATTGATAATTATCAAAAAAGGAAACGCAAGGTTGGAGAACTTCTATAAAGGAAAAACCTCTGTGTTTTACCCCTTCGATAATTAAATTTTTCAGGTGTTCTATTTTACCGGTATAACCCCGGGCGATAAAACTAGCACCAGCGGCAAGCATTAACTCTAAGGGGTTAAATGGTTCTTCAGGATTTCCCTTAGGAGTGGATCTTCCAGGGAAACCCTTGGGGCTGGTAGCAGTAAATTGTCCGGTAGTTAAAGCAAAATTTCGATTATCATGGATTATGACGGTAATGTCACTATTTCTTTTAGCGGCATGAATTAGGTGACAAATTCCTTCGTCATAAGAATCGCCATCGCCAGAGAATGCAATAACTTGTAGTTCGGGATTGCCAATTTTGATACCACTGGCCGTAGCCACTGGTCTTCCATGAAGAGAATAAAAGGAATTTAAGTTCAGGTAATCAATGGTTTTCGCGTGACAACCGATCCCAGCAGTCAGGACAAAATTTTCTTTTGACACCCCCCCCTTCACTAGGGAAGCAACCGCTTGTTTTACTGCTTCTAAAATTCCAAAATTGCCACAGCCTGGACACCAGGTATTCTTGCAATAGGTATCTAATTTTTCCATAAATTTTCTACGGATATACAAATTTTCTACGGATATATAAATTTATTCGTATATTCGTACTGATTAGTAAATTCGTAGTATTTAGATTATCTTTTTTACTCTTTCTTCGATTTCTTCAGGCAAAAATGGCCGGCCGGTATATTTTAAAATCCGATTATCGGGCTTTATTCCGTAGCATCTTAAAACTTGTTCCATTTGGCCTAAAGAATTCCCTTCTATCGAGATTAATTTTTTCACGCCTTTTAGTGCTTTTCTCATTTGTTTTTCCGGAAAGGGCTGGAAGAAAATGGGTTGAATCATTTTAATACCCAGTTTTTCTGCCGCTTCCAGGGCTGGTCCCTTTGTTGAACCCCAAACGACAATGGCTTTTTGAGAGTTCTTTTTGCCGTATGTTTTCACCGCCTCAAGTTTTTCTACCTCCTGAGCCATTTTTTTAAATTTTCTTAGTCTTTTATTTTGCATTTTCTCTATGTCCTTTTCTTCTTCAGTACTAATTCCAAATTCGTCGTGTTCGTAGCTAGTGGCTTTGGAAATTATATTTTTCTGGCCAGGGAAAGCCAAAGGAGAAATCCCTTCTTTTGTGTCTTTATACCTTTTATAATTACCCTTTTTGTTCCGGGCTAAAAAGTTTTCTGGTCTTACCTTTTTTTCAATATCTTTGTCAACGGAAAATGTGTTTTCGCTTACTTCTTTATCAACCAATAAAATTGCCGGAGTTTGATATTTCCAAGCAAGATTTAAAGCCTCCCCTGTTAAATAGAAAGCTTCCTCGGCATCGCCGGGAGCAATGACGAATCTCAAAAAATCACCGTGGCCCGCTCCCATAACAAAGAAAAGATCTCCTTGGCCAGTATAAGTGGGAACGCCAGAAGAAGGAGCGGTTCTTTGACTTTCGACAATTAAAATAGGTGTTTCGCTTTGAGCTGCCATACTTAGGGCTTCTGTCATTAAGGCAAAACCTCCTCCTGAAGTTCCAACCATCGTTCTTGCCCCAGCATAGGCCGCACCAAGCGCCATGTTAATTACCGCAATTTCATTCTCTGGGTGAGAAACGGCGATGTTAAATTCTTCTTGATGAGCGGCTAGATAATGTAAGATGCTACTGGCAGGAGTCATAGGGTAAGCAAGATAAAGGTTAAGTCCTGCCTTAACTGCTCCCAAAGAGATTGCTTCGTTTCCAGTCAAAAGAGATAATGGCTCCTGGTCGAGCTTTTCTATTTTTATTAAATTTTTAGTTTCCCGGTAAGCTCTTTTGGCAATTTTCAGGTTCAAGTCGGTTTTTTTAGTAAGCTCTTTTTTAAAAACCTCTTCGGCTATTTTCCAATCCATTCCAATGACCTTGGCAAAACCACCAAGGAGTGCCACATTTTTCATTATCGGAATGCCCCCTTCTTCTTTGGTAATTTTTTCGATTGGAATTCCTATGCCTCTGTCCTTCATTTTGTCGCTGTTATAAATAATTATTCCTTTTTTCCCTAGGTTATCTTTGTGCCTTTCTATCGTATCTTTATTTAGGGCAAGAAGAAAATCAATTCCTCTCCTTTGAGAGAGGATCTTTTTTTCAGAGGCTCTTATTTTTGAAAAATTGTGACCACCTCTTATTAGAGACTGATAATCATCGTAAATAAAAATTCGATAGCCAAGTTTATTCAACAACTTGGCTCCTAGCAGTCCGGCTACCCGAGAACCTTCTCCTGCCGCCCCGCCTATTAAAATAGAATAATCTTTTTTCATGGTTTGACGAAAAATCTTGATTAGATTATCGGGTTAGATTATAATGATAAAAATAAAATTATAAACCTATTTTATCTTTTTTGTATCTAAAAGGTCAAGAGGTTTTAACTAAATCTAAAGTTTAATCAAAGCTCTTTTGAGATATGACTATCCCCAAAGATAAATTACCTCGAAAAAATAATTTATACTTCCCCACCACCGATTTCAAAAAAAAGGCCTGGCTAAAAAACACTAATATTTATAAAGAGGCCAAGAAAAATCCAATCAGATTCTGGGGGAAAGCAGCTAAAGAGCTTTTCTGGTCTCGAAAATGGGAAAAAACTTTTTCCCATAACCCTCCTTATTTTCATTGGTTTTCGGGAGGTAAAATAAACATTACTGAGAATGCTCTCGATCGAAATCTGAAAGAAAGAAAAAATAAAGTTGCCTTAATTTGGGAGCCAGAACCTTTCGAGGAGAAAGAGAGGATTTTCACTTATTATCAACTTTTTCGGGAAGTAAATAGATTTGCTAACGCCCTTAAGAAATTAGGAGTGAAAAAAGGCGATAGAGTGGGAATTTATTTGCCAATGATTCCGGAAATTATTATTTCGATGTTAGCTTGTGCCAGAATAGGGGCAATTCACGCGGTAGTTTTTTCTGCTTTTTCCTCTCAAGCCTTAAAAGTTCGATTGCAGGATACTCAAGCCAAGGTTTTAATTACGGCTGATGGCTATTTTAGAAGAGGGAAAGTTATTAATTTAAAACAAAACGCTGACGCCGCCCTGATGGGCGAGCCTCGCCATGGGCGGGAAGGAATTAAAGAAACAAAAGTAGAAAAGATAATAGTAGTAAAAAGAGCGGACAACGAAGTAGCCTGGCAAGAAAATAGAGATTATTGGTGGAATGATTTAGTAAAAAACGAGAAAAATTGGTGTAAACCAGTAGAAATGGAGAGCGAAGATATTCAGTTTATCCTCTATACTTCTGGTTCTACTGGCAAACCCAAAGGCATAGTTCATGTCTGCGGCGGTTACACTGTCCAAGCCTATTTAACAACCAAATGGATATTCGATTTGAAAGAAGACGATATTTTCTGGTCAACTGCTGACATTGGCTGGATTACCGGCCATACCTATTCTTGCTATGGGCCTTTGCTAAATGGAGCTACTTTTTTGATTTTTGAAGGTTCCCCTGATTGGCCAACCCCGGACAGATGGTGCCAAATTATTGAAAAATACGGAGTGACAATATTCTATACTGCACCAACAGCTATTAGAATGTTTGCTAAACAGCTCGGCAAAATAGAAAAGAAATTCAAATTTGATACCTTAAGAATTATCGCCTCGGTAGGAGAGCCAATAGACGAAAGTGCTTGGCAATGGTATTTTCAAGAAGTAGGAAAAGAAAAATGTCCCCTCCTTGATACTTGGTGGCAAACCGAAACCGGCGGGATATTAATTACTTCTTTGCCTGGTATTGGCCCCTTTAAAGCGGTTTTTGCCGGCTTACCTTTTCCTGCTCTTAAAGTCGATATTCTTGATGACACGAAAAGAAGTCTGTCTGCCGGCAGGCAGGGCAATTTAGTAATTTTACCTCCTTTTGCTCCAGGGATGTTGAGGGGAATTTACAAAAATCAGGAAAAGTATGTCGAGACTTATTGGAGCCAATACGGAAATAAGATTTATTTTACTAGTGATGGTGCCTTTAAAGATAAAAAAGGCCTCATTCGAATTGTCGGTAGGGTAGACGACGTAATCAAAGTAGCCGGTCATAGAATTTCAACTGGCGAACTTGAGAATGCCATCTCTCGGGATAAAAAGGTTAGTGAATGTGCGGTGGTGGGAATTCCAGACGAGATAAAAGGAGAAGTTCCTTTGACTTTTGTTGTCTTGGCAACGGGATTAAAAGCTGGAGAGGAGATGAAGAAAGAAATAATAGAAGATGTCAGGAGAGAAATTGGTCCCATTGCCCTGCCCAAAAAGGTCTACTTTGTGAAAGATTTACCAAAAACTCGCAGTGCTAAAATAATGAGGAGAATTTTAAAAAGACTTTGGACAAAAGAAGAATTAGGTGATCTGTCAACTTTAGCTAATCCTGAAAGCGTTGAAGATATAAAAAAGATAATTCAAACATAAATTATATTTTTAATAAACATTAAAAGGTCTATTTCACTTTGCATCAATAATAAAATATGAATATTTTTGTTATCGTCGAAATACCAAAATTTTCTCATCAAAAATACGAGTTTGATGAAGAACTAAAAATGATTAAATTAGATAGAACTCTTTTTTCGCCGGTTTATTTTCCTTTTGAATACGGATTTATTAAAGAGACAAAAGGTAAAGACGGCGACCCTCTTGATGTAATTTTATTGTCAAACTTCCCTACTTTTCCTGGCTGCCTTATCGAAGCAAGACCCATTGGTCTTTTGTGGATGGAGGACGAAGCAGGAATTGACAATAAAGTTATTGCTGTGCCTGGTGACAAAATAAACCCAAGGTTCAAAGAGGTTAGGAATGTTAATGACCTCCGTTCGCACGCCAGAACCGAAATTCAAGAATTTTTCCGAACTTACAAAAAGTTAGAACGCGGCAAATGGGTAAAAATTAAAGGATTGGGACCAAGAAAAGAGGCAGAATCAATGATTAAAGAGGCCAGGGAAAGGTTTAAAAAAGAATCTCAATAAAAAAACTTATTTTCTCAAGGAAACTTATATGGACATTGCTCAGTTCATTGACCATACCAATATCGAAAAGAACGTCTCCAAAGATGATATTAAAAAAAGTTGTCAAGAAGCCAAAAAATATAATTTTCGGGGGCTCTGCGTTAATCCCCAATGGACAAAAATAACCAAAGAAGAATTAAAAAATACTAAAGTTAAAGTCATTACTCTGATTGACCCACCCATGGGAATTTCTCCTCATTTAAAAAGGATGGAAATGGCAAATAAAGCTAAAAAAGATGGTTCTGACGAAATTGATGTTGTAATGGATATCATTGATTTAAAATACGAAAGATATGAAGAGATTTTGAAAGACTTAAGAGAAAT
>PFRL01000009.1 GCA_002788555.1 Parcubacteria group bacterium CG_4_9_14_0_2_um_filter_35_11
TTTTATATTACAACCGCTATTGACTATGTCAATGCTCTACCGCATTGTGGTCATGCTTTAGAAAAAATTCAGGCTGATGTTTTGGCTCGTTACCATCGACTTTTGGGCGAGGAAGTTTTATTTTTGACCGGAACCGATGAGAACAGTCTAAAAAATGTCCAGGCAGCAAAAAAGGCAAAGTTCCCTATTAAAAAACTGGTAGATAGAAATGCTAAACAATTTTATGAACTGAAAAATATTTTAAATTTATCATTTGATGACTTTATCCGAACCACAGAAACTCGCCATATTAAAGGAGCCCAAAAACTTTGGTTAGCTTGCAGAGAGTATATTTATAAAAAAACTTATCGTGGCCTTTATTGTGTAGAATGCGAAGAATTTTATAAAGAAAGTGAGTTAGAAAACGGCTTTTGCCCAGAGCACAAAATAAAACCAGAATTAGTAGAAGAGGAAAATTATTTTTTCAAATTAACAAGATATCAAGGGAAATTAAAGGAGATTATTAAAAATGATAAAATAAAAATTATTCCGGAAACCCGAAAAAATGAAGTATTAAATTTTATTAACTCCGGACTTGAAGATATTTGCATTTCGCGTTCAGCAAAAAGGGCCCAGGGATGGGGAATTGATGTCCCAGGTGATAAGAGCCAAAAAATTTGGGTTTGGTTTGATGCTCTTTCTAATTATATTAATGCGGTGGGTTATGCTGATAGTCAGAGAAAATTCAAAAGATGGTGGCCAGCGAGTCTCCATATCATTGGTAAAGGAATTTTAAGATTCCATGCGGTTTATTGGCCAGCAATTTTACTTGCGGCAAAATTACCTCTCCCTACACAAATTTTTGTCCATGGTTATTTAACTGTTGGTGGAAAGAAAATGTCAAAGAGCTTAGGAAATGTAGTTAATCCTTTTAAATTAGTTAAAAAATATGGTACTGATGCAGCAAGATATTTTCTTTTACGAGAAATTCCTTCCACTGAAGATGGCGACTTTACTATTGGAAAATTTGAGAAAAGATATAATTCCGATTTAGCACAAGGTCTTGGGAATTTGGTGGCAAGGGTTTTAACTATGGTAGAAAAATATTGTAATGGAAAAATACCCAGGATAGAGAAGGATCCCGATTCGCATCCGTTGAGAATTGACAAAAAAATCCATAATTGGAAGAAATCTTGGCAAGATATTGATAATTCTCTAGCTAACACTTGTCAATTTAATGAAGCACTTTCTTCCATCTGGGGATTTATTAGTGAAGCAGATAAATACATTGAAGAAAATAAACCTTGGGAGTTAGCAAAAAATGGAAAGAAAAAAGAACTGAATTGGGTATTGTATGGTTTGCTAGATGCTCTTCACCAAATTGCTTGGCAAATTTATATTTTTTTACCAGATACCGCCTTGAAGATTGCTAACTCTCTCAGATTAAAAAAAATATTAGTAAAAAACCCAAGTTACAAGGATAGTTGGACAAATATTAAATCAGGAGAAAAAATTAAAAAGATCGAACCTCTTTTTCCTAAAATTAAATAATATGCCGGCAATATTTATTGGAAGATTTCAACCTTTACATAAAGGACATTTGAAGGCGATAAAATGGCTTTTTAAAAAAGAGAAAGAAATTTTAATTGTGATTGGAAGTATTGACAAATCTTCAATGAGAAACAACCTCTTTTCTTTCAGTGAAAGGAAAAATATGATAGAGAGGACACTCTCAACGGCAAATATCAAAAATTACAAGATTTATGGAGTAAAGGATTATAGTAATGATATTTTTTGGGCAAAAAAAGTTTTGAGAATGGCAAAACTGTTGCCCAAAGAAGCAATAGTTTATACTCAAAATCCTTGGACTGCAGATTGTTTTAAAAAGATTAAAGTAAAAGTCAAATCACACCCCCTATTTTTTAATAGACTTTCAGCTACTCAAGTAAGAAGAAAAATTGTTGAAAATAAAAAATGGGAAAACTTAGTTCCCAAAACGGTTTTTGATTTTTTAGTGAAAATTAACGGAGAAAAAAGAATTAAAGCTTTACCCAGTAGAGCAACTTCGACTAAAGTTCTTTAAGAAAGACCCGTAGTGGTAAAACCAGTCGAAATTATCATACTGGGTTTAAATTAAAATGCTAATTGATACCCACGCCCATCTAAATTTTAGCGCTTTTGACAAAGATAGAAATGAGGTAATTAGAAGATGCTTAGAAGAAAATATCTGGACGATAAATATCGGGACAAATTATGAAACTTCAAAAAAGGGAGTAGAAATTAGCAATAAATATAAAAATGGAGTCTTTGCTACGGTAGCTTTGCATCCAATCAATCTTGAGACTGGATTAATAAAAAGGAAAATAGACGAATTTGAAGGAAAGCATTTCGAAGAAGAATTTGATTTTAAAAAATATAAGAACCTTGCTCTCGGCAAGAACCTTGATTTTCGCTCCGCTCAAATTAAGGGATTGGCAAAACCCAGCACCAGAGCAAAGCTCGGTGCTGGACTAGTCCCGCACCGAAACGAAGTTTCTGGTGCGGGGGCTAAAAAAGTAGTGGCAATCGGAGAAATTGGTTTAGATTATTATTATAAGCCGAAAACTAAAAAGAAATTAGAATTATTTAAGGAGAAACAAAAAGATTTATTTTTAAAAGAATTAACTTTAGCTAAAGAATTAAATCTGCCAGTGATTTTACATTGTCGAATGGCGCATCAAGACCTAATAGAGGTCTTAAACTCCAATATCCAATATCCAACATCTAACATTAGAGGAGTAATGCACGGATTTGTTGGCAATATAGAGCAACTTAAAAAATATTTGCAACTCGGATTTTATATTGGCTTTAACGGAATAATCTTTAAAAAGATTGAAGGAATAAATTTCGAGGAAAATATAAAAAAAACGCCGTTGGAAAGGATTTTACTTGAGACCGATTGTCCCTATCTAACTCCGCCTCCTTTTGAGAGTGAAAGAAATGAACCATTATATTTAAGATATATAGTTCAAAAAATTGCAAAAATAAAAAAAATAACTTCTAAAGAGATTACCGAAATTACTATAAAAAACACTAAAGAATTATTTAAAATTTGATTCTTTTGTGATTTATTAGATTGAAGATTACTAATGAATTTATGAAAGAATGGGCCGGATTTAATCGCGGCCTATTTTTTTAAAAATCACTACCAGAAATTGGCACTTGATTTTTTTGAAATTCCGATTTAATTTTAAAACAGAATAAAAAAGGTCCAAAGGAGGTAAAATATGAAAATTGCAATTGTAGGTTCTCATAGCGTAGGCAAGACCACTTTAGCTAAACATTTAGCGCAAAGGCTGAACTGCAATTACATCCCAGACATAGTAAGAGAAGAGGCGGTAAAAAAGGGGTTTACAATCAACGAAAACACACCCCCAGAAGTTCAGTTGTGGCTTGTGGCTCGACAATGGGAATTAGAGACCGTTACTCCCGAAAGCTGGGTTGCTGACAAATCCTTGTTCGATTATGTGGTCTATGGCGACTTAGTCTTAAAAGACGAAGATGTAAAAAAAGTAATCAGGAAAATTGTTCAAAGAGTTGTTCGTTACGATTTTGTTTTCTATCTCCCTATTGAATTTCCGATGGAAGAGGACGGGATAAGAAGTATTGACCCAGAGTTTCAAAAAGAGATCGATCGCCGTTTCAGAAAATGCTTAGATGAATTTAATATCAAATATATTGTTCTTTCGGGCTCTATCGAAGAAAGAGTAAAACAGGCCTTAGACCACATAAGTAAATAAAAAGCTCTTTCAAAAACAAATTAGATTTCGGCTCGAGAAAATTCCTCGAGTCTTTTTTTACTGAAAACATCTCCAGTAATTTCTAAGAATTTTTTTTAGTTCTTCAACTATTTCCTTTGTTTCTTCCAATCCTGAATTTTTGGAAGGAGCTAAACTTTTGTCTGGATCTTTTAATTCTATGTTTAAATTTAGAAGACCTGCGATTAATGCTGCCCAGGCAAAGGGCAATATTTCTTTATTGTAGCCAGAGGCGATAAGATCAACTTCTTTCCCCTGCGAAACTTTATCTGCCAATTTTCTGACATTTTCTCCAATCATTTTAAATCCATCTATTGTTAATCCCAGATTAGTTAAACCATCGTTAAAATAGGGATCCGAACCACCATTTCTAATAATTATTTTTGGCCTAAATTCTTCTGCCAAGGGAAAGATGATTTTTTCAAAAACATATTGATAAGCATCGTCGCTGGCTCCCATAGGAAGAGGAATATTAACGGTAAAACCCTCTCCTTTTCCTTTACCTATCTCCTCCAGAAAACCCGTTCCGGGATATAAAGTTCGGGGATCTTGGTGAATATCAATAAATAAAACTCTATTATCTTCCCAAAACGCCTCAGAAGTTCCGTTTCCGGCATGAGCATCGGTATCTAAAATTAAGATTTTATTTACCCCCTCTTTTAATAATTTTTTGGCACAAATTACTACATCATTATAAATGCAAAAACCTTCGCCTTTTTCGCTTTTAGCATGATGGAGTCCACCGCCAAGGGATATTGCTTTTTTAAACCCCGTACCAGAAACTTTGTTTCGGTGCGGGACTAGTCCAGCACCGAGCTTTGCTCTGGTGCTGGGTTTCCCTTTTAGGACCAATTCGCCCGCTAATATTGAACTTCCTACTACCATTCTGGCAGCCTCCTCAATTCCTTCTGGCAAATAGCCGGTTTCGGGATCCAGATTATCAACGGTTGTGTATTTAAAGATATTCGGCAAAATAGTTCCTTTGGAAGCCTTGACCATTATCTCAATATATTCCTTGACGTGGAATAACTCTAAATCTTTACTACTGGTTGTTGGAGGTGTTATTTCTCCAAAAAAACTTTTAAAATTAGGTAGTTTCTTTTTGATAAATTTCAGAAAAATTTCGAATCTCTCACTGGTGAAAGGGTGTCCTTTACCAAAACTATATTCTCGGATTTTAGGATTATATAAAAGAGCGGTTTTTACCATAAAATCATAATTATTTATATTATTATACAAAAACATACTTAAAATATAAGAAAAGCCAGAAAAATAGAACTTTTTAATATTGATTAAAGTTAATTTTGTGTTAAAATTTAATAGATTATTAATTAAATATAATCATAGTCATTATGCTTAAGTACAACGACCTCAGAAAGGGAGTGATTTTTTTACTTGAGGGGGAACCTTATGAGGTTTTAGAATATAGTATAACTGCCCAGGGCCAGCACAGAAGGCCAGTATCAAAGACAAAAATAAGAAACCTTAAAACAGGGGCTATTATTTCTCGTAATTTTAAACAGAGCGAAGAATTTGATGGAGCGGAGATTGAGACAAAGAAAATAAAATTCATTTTTGGCCATCGGGGGAAATATATTTTCTCAGAAATCGACAATCCCTCCAAAAGATTTGAACTTACTTCAGGGGTCTTAGGAGAAAAAACTCAATATTTAAGACCCGCTGTAGAATTAGAAGCAATTTCATTTCAAGAAAAAATAATTAATATTAAACTTCCTATAAAGATGGATTTTAGAGTGGTTGAGTGTCCCCCCGATTTTAAAGGAAATACTGCCCAAGCCGGAACGAAGACAGCGACCATTGAAACTGGAGCCAAAATCGAAGTACCTATGTTTATAAAAAGAGGGAATATTATAAGAGTAAATACGCAAGAGAATACCTACGTTGAAAGGGTAAAAAGCGATACTTTGTATTAAGTATTACACCAAAATTTATATGGATCCAGAAAATATTCTCAAGGGCAAAATAGCTGAGGTTTTAGTTGAGGAATTATTAAGAGAATCTAAAAATAAAGTTTATCGTTTTGGTAATGGAGAAATCCTTCAAAATTTAATTCAATCTGAAAAATCTTTTAACAGAGAAAGCAGAACCGGTAAAAAAATTTCTTCTATCCCTGACTTTGTAATCATAACCAAAGAGAAAAAGAGTTTATTTTTGGAGGTAAAATTTAGAACGGATCCAGAAGCATTAGAAGAAGAACTGCTTTTAGAGAAAGAGTTTCTTGAAAGATTTTGGAAAGCCAAAATAGTCCTTGTAACTTCTAAAGAAAAGCCCTATTTTAGAGTTTTAACACCACCTTATTTTGTAAAAGAAAAGAGAGAAGGGTGGCCAATTCCTGTTTTGAACTGGTTACCTTTAGAAGATGACCCAGAGCTAAAGGTAAAATCTAAAATTCTAAAGAAATTCGAAAAATTAGTAGAAAAATACTATCAAATTCTGTATAAGGTTTAGCCATTTTTAATGAAATATAAAATTAAAAATCAAGAACTTCATCGGATTGCTTTAACAGCAATTATTCATAAAAATAGAAAATATCTCATTGTTCATAGGAATACTACAAAAAAAGCTTTTCCTGGAAAGTGGACAGTGCCTGGTGGAGGCCTCAAAGTGGGAGATTATGTTAATACGCAAAAAACTACTCCGGATTCATGGTATTTTGCAGTAACCAATTCACTAAAACGGGAAATAAAAGAAGAAGTGGGGCTTAAAGTCAGTGAACTAAAATATCTTTTAGATTTGACTTTTATTCGTCCAGATAATACGCCCGTTGTTGTCCTTAGTTATTTTTGTGATTGGAAATCTGACAAGGTGTTATTGAATAAAGAAAATACAAATTTTGCCTGGGTAAGCTATAAAGAGGCAAAAAATTATGATTTAATTGAAGGAATATTAGAAGAAATAGAAATAGTGGATAAAATCATAAGAGGAATTAAATTTAATAAAGAAAAAATAATCGCAAAGATAAAAAGGAAATATAATAAAATTCTCTAAAAAATCCTAATGTAAAATTTAGTTTATTTAAATTTATTTATAATTAGTTTTTATGAAATATAATCCCAGAAAAATTGACCCCCCCAAAAAACGAATTTTGGTACGGGGCAAGAAAAAAATGGCTTACGATCCACAACGGATAGAGAGAAAATGGCAGAGGATATGGGAGAAGAGGGGAATTTTTAAAGCAAAAGATTTTTCAAAAAAATCGAAATTTTATATTTTGGATATGTACCCTTATCCATCGGCTGAAGGATTACATGTTGGGCATCCAAGAGGATACGTTGCTTCTGATATTATTGCCAATTATAAACGGATGAAAGGATATAATGTTTTACATCCGATGGGTTGGGATGCTTTTGGTCTGCCAGCTGAAAATTATGCTTTGAGAACCGGAATTCATCCTGAGATTTCTACTAAGAAAAATATTAAAAAAATGAGGGAACAGATAAAGTCAATAGGACTTTCTTATGATTGGACGCGAGAAATAAATACTACAGATTATAACTATTATAAATGGACACAGTGGCTTTTTCTTTTATTTTATAAAAGAGGACTTGCGCATGAAGCAGTTTTGCCTATCAATTGGTGTCCTTCTTGTAAAACCGGCCTTGCTAATGAAGAAGTTGTAGAGGGAAGATGTGAAAGATGCGGAACAGAGGTAACAAAGCGAAAATTAAGACAGTGGGTTTTAAAAATCACTGCTTATGCCGAGAGACTTCTTGAGGATTTAGATAAACTTGATTGGCCAGAGAAGATTAAAGAGATGCAGAAAAATTGGATTGGACGTTCAGAAGGGACAATAGTTAGATTTCAAGTTGCAGGATCCCGTTTTTGGGTGGAGGTTTTCACTACAAGGATAGATACTTTGTTTGGGGCAACATATTTAGTTTTAGCACCAGAGCACCCACTAATTTCTAATCTTAAATCTCAAGTTTTAAATTTAAAAGAAGTTGAAAAATATATTGAGAGTTCTCAGAAAAAAAGCGAGAGAGAAAGAATTAGTGAAATTAGAGAAAAAACCGGTATAGAACTAAAAGGAATAAAAGCAATTAATCCAGCTAATAATGAAAAAATTCCGATTTTTGTAGCTGATTATGTTCTGCCTCATTATAGT
>PFRL01000045.1 GCA_002788555.1 Parcubacteria group bacterium CG_4_9_14_0_2_um_filter_35_11
AGGAGTACTTTCTTTACTAAAGGGGTTAATAACTAAACCGATTTTTTCTCCGTCTCTTTTGCCATTGATTTGGAAGAAAGAAAGACCATGCCAAATAATTTCCATATCAAGACTTTTCAAAAATATTAATAATTTTACCAAAAATTTCCTTAAAGTTCAATAAAAAATTTGGACAATTTAAGTTAGCTACTTACTAAAAATAGGCCATAAAAGGAGAAGGACAGTAGAGATAATTACTAAAAACACGACTATCGAAAAAATAATGCGGCTAATACTCATTTTTTTATTTTTATTAATCATATTATCTTGGGAATCGTTCTTCTTTGTTTTTAAAAATTAATTTATACTCTGGAAATTTTAATATCTTAGCAAGATAGATATAAAATATTGCTCCTGTCCCGCCGGCGAAAATCGCCTGCAAAAATATTCCTAAAAATGTCTTAAGATCTAAAATTAAAGAGAAGATATTTAAAAGTCCAAAGGTAATAAGACCGGAGATAATACTTAATAAAAACAATCTTAAAAAAACATTGCCAAGTTTCAAATCCCATTCATTTCCTATTTTTTTCTTAAGACTAACTAATAGCAAGATCAAATTAAAAATCGAGGAGAGAGAAAAAGCTAAGGGAAAACCGATAATTGAAATATTAGATAGTCCTTGAAGGTCCAGGATTGTTATTAAATAATAGAAAAAACTATTTTGTTGCGATAAAGTCGAGACAAAAAAAACAGAAAGGATAATATTTAAGATAATTGAAAAAATGGTTATTTTAACTGGGGTCCTGGTATCATGGGCAGCATAAAATGCTCGAGACAATAAATTAATTAATCCTTGGGCAAAAATAGAAATAGAAAAAATCCCTAGGCAAGCCCCGGCTAATCTTGTATCTGCCCAGGTAAAATTTTGCCTACCAAGAATAATCCTGACAATCTGCGCCCTTAAAAGAAAAAAGAGAACCGACAGAGGAAGGAGGAAAAAGAGAACTTGAGAGGCGATCGAAGCAATCTTCTCAATAAATTCTTTTTTTTTCTTCTCGGAAAAGCTGCGAGATAAAGAAGGGAAGGCAGCAATGGCAAAAGAGGTGCCAAAAAGAGAAACCGGCACCTGCTGAAGGTCATTGGAAACATTAAAAAGACTAATACTTCCTGCTACTAGCATTGAAGCAATCGCAGTAATTACAATTAAATTAATTTGCTGAGCTGCAAGTCCGATAGCTCGGGGAATCATTAATTTGAAAATCTTTCTTATCCCTCGATGCCTAAAATTGAAAACAAATTGAAAATGGTAGCCGGATAGAAAGAGAGCTGGCAATTGAATTAAAAGATGCAAAACTGCTCCAAGAAGTACTCCGAGGGCAAGACCAATAATCCCAATTTTTGGAGTAAAGACAATGGCCCCGAAAATAATTCCAATATTATACATTATCGGTGCTAAAGAATAAGTTAAAAACTTGGAAAAGTATTGTAAAACCGATCCAAAAATATTACTTATTCCAAGGAGGATTGGCGATAAAAACATTATTCGAGTTAACTTTACTACCATTGCCATTTTCTCTTTTTCAAATCCGGGAGTAATAAGACGCATTAATTGGGGAGCAAAAATAGCTAAAACAATAGAAGATAGAATAAGGAGGGAAATAAAAATACAAAGAATATTATTATAGAGTTGCCAAGCATCTTTTTTAGATTTTAGCCAATGTTCAGAAAAAACTGGGATAAGGGCAGTGGATATCGCTCCTAAAATCAGGATATTGTACAGCAAGTCAGGGATACGAAAAGCAGCAAAAAAAATATCAAGATCGCTTGTTTTAAACAGGGTGGTAAAAACAGAAAGTCTAATTAAACTTAAAAAATCTGAAATAAAACCTGCTATTCCTAAAATAAAAGCGGCCGAGGCGATATTCTTAGCCCGGTGATTAAAAAGTTTATTAAAATTCATAAATTATGCGAAGGAGGAGAGACATTAGTATTTTAAAAATTGAAATCAATCTAGAGAAGAATTCGACGAATAATTACCGGGCGTACTCAATTACCCGTGTTTCTCTTATTACATTGACTTTAATCTCGCCAGGATATTCCATCTCTTCTTCTATGCTCTTGGCAATCTCTTTTGCTAATTTTTTCGCTCCAAAATCATCAATTTCTTCACTTTTGACAAAAACTCTTATTTCTCTTCCTGCCTCAATAGCATAAGCATTTTTTACCTCGGGAAAACGGATAGCAATTTTTTCTAGTTCTTCCAATCTTTTCAAATATTGTTCGGTAGTGTCTCTCCTTGCACCAGGTCTTGAAGCGGAAATAGCATCAGCAGTCTGGACTATCACCGCCTCTACAGTTTCATAAGGATATTCCTCGTGGTGACTTTGCATCGCCTTTATCACCTCTTCTTCGATTCCAAATTTTCTCAAAACCCTGATACCGATCTCAACATGAGATCCCTCAACTTGGGTGTCAATTGCTTTTCCTATATCATGCAAAAGTCCTGCCTTTTTGGCGATCTTGGGATCGACACCAATCTCGTAAGCCAGGGCTTCTGCTAAGAATGCCACCTCTAAACTGTGGTCTAAGACATTTTGTCCAAAACTCAGTCTGAATTTTAATCGTCCTAAAAGTTGATGAATTTTTGGGTCTAGCCCAAAAATTTCTGCCTCAAAAGCTGCCTCCTCCCCTATTTTTTGAATTCTCTCTGGTATCTCTTTTTTAACCTTCTCTACAGTCTCTTCAATCCTGCCTGGTTGGATTCTTCCATCTTTAATAAGTGTCTGGAGGGCGACTTTTGCTATCTCCCGACGCAATGGATCAAAAGAAGATAAAAATACAACATTTGGTGTTTCATCAACGAGTAATTCAACACCGGTCGCACTTTCAAAAGCCTTAATATTCCTTCCCTCTTTTCCAATAATCCTTCCTTTAATTTCGTCGTCAGGCAAAGAGATTGATGTGGTAGTAAATTCTGAAATTGCGGAAGTGACCGATCTTTGGACAACGAAAGCTAAAATCTCTTTGGCTTTTTCTTTAACGATTCTTTCCCCTTCTTTCTCTAATTTTAATATTTTCTCTTGAATCTCTCTTTTATACTCTCTCTCAATCTCCTTTAACAATTCTTCTTTGGCTTTGGCCGCAGAAATACCACCAATTTTTTCTAACTCTTCTTTCCTTTGTTTTAAAAGTTCTCCAGCCTTTGCCTTTAACTCTTCAACTCTTTTCATCTCTTCCCTTGCTATTTTGCTTTCTCTCTTTGAATCAATGAGCTTTTGTTCAAGAATTCCCCTTTTTCGTTCCAGTTGTCTTTGGAAGATATTAACTTCTGTCTCCCTCTCGCTAATCGCTTTTTGAGCAGAATCTAAAATTTTAACAGCTCTATTTTTCGCTTTGATAATGATGTCCTGACCATCAGCTCTGGCCTCCCTTAATCTTTTTTGAAGATTTTCCTCAATTGATCCGGCCTGAAATCTAGCGATATTCTGTCGAGTAAAATAACCCAGGATTGCCCCCATTCCTAAGGAGGCGGCTCCCAGAATTAAAAGGAGATATTCGGACATAATTTAAAAAAGACAGGACATATAACATAGTTTTGGTTATATGTTATCTTGAAGGTTAGCGGTTTAATTTTAGCACAATTGACTAACTTTTGTCAAAAAGATATAATGAGACACAAATTAATTAAAAGGTAATTGAGTAAAAGATTAGATTGATAATTTAAAGCATGAGAAGAGTAATTTTAATTATCCTTGATGGTTGGGGAGTAGCTCCACCTGGTCTCGGTAATGCTTCCAGTCAAGCCAGAACTCCTAATCTAAAAAATATTGAGAGTTATTATCCTTCAACAACTCTCCATGCGTCCGGAATTAATGTAGGTCTACCTTGGTGGGAGGAAGGAAATAGTGAGGTAGGCCATTTAACTATTGGAAGCGGGCAAATTATATATCAATATTTGCCCAGGATCATCAGCGCAATTCAAGACGGCTCTTTTTTTAGAAATCCTGCTCTACTGGGAGCGACAGACCATGTCAAAAATAGAGGTTCCCGCCTTCATTTAATGGGTCTTATTTCTTCTGGCGCTATTCATAGTTATATTGATCATCTTTATGCTTTGCTTGATCTTTGCAAAAAAGAAAATGTAAAAGATGTCTATATCCATGCTTTTACCGACGGGAGAGATGCGCCTCAGAAAGAAGGTGTTTTATTTTTACAACATTTAAAAAATAGACTCTCTCTACAAAAAATTGGGAAAATCGCTACAGTAACCGGTCGTTCTTTTGCTATGGATAGAGATAGAAATTGGGATAGGATTCAAAAGGTTTATCAATGTTTAGCAGAAGGCAAGGGAGAAAGTGCGTCTGACCCAATCTCCTATCTTAATTCTTCTTATCAAAGGGGTATAACCGACGAATACATCGAACCGGCGATAGTTGACCCGGAGGGTTTAGTCAAAGATAACGACGCTATTATATTTTTTAATTTCAGAGAAGAAAGGGCCAGAGAACTAACTTTAGCTTTTGTGAAAGAAGATTTTAGAGAGTTCGAAAGGAAGAAAATCAATAGCCTTTATTTTGCTACTATGACACGATACCTCGAGAACTTAGATGTGCCTGTTGCTTTCGAACCTCCTAAAGTAAAAAATTGCCTTGGAAAAGTGATTTCAGAAGCTGGTCTTCCACAGTTTAGAATTGCCGAAACCGAAAAATATGCTCATGTTACTTATTTCTTTAATGGATTTTTAGAAAAACCTTTTCCAAAAGAAGACCGAGAAATTGTCCCTTCTCAAGGAGGACCTCATTACGACAGGAACCCAGAGATGCAAGCACCTCTTATCGCCGAGAAGGTAACAGAAAAGATAGAATTAGGGAAACATCATTTTATCTTAATAAATTTCGCTAATCCTGATATGATAGGCCATACTGCTAATATAAAAGCGGCTATTCGAGCCGCTGAAGTTGTGGATGCTTGCGTGGGAAAAATTATTAAGGCCGCCCAAGGTAAATATATAATCTTAATTACCGCCGACCATGGAAACTTTGAAGAGATGATTAATCCTCGAAGTGGCGAAATTATTGGGGAACACAGTGCCAACCCTGTCCCTTTTTATCTTCTTGATCCAGAATTAAAAAGTCCTCTGGAAAGGCCAAAAAAAATAGATTACCGAGAGAAGGCAGAAGGATTCCTCTTTGATATAGCACCAACAATTCTTGAGTATTTGGAATTAAAACAGCCAGCGGAAATGATTGGCCTCTCACTCTTACCTAGCCTTAAGGACTAGAAGTCTTATTACTTTTCTTTGCAAAATATTTTCTCTAAGATAAGCTTTTAAATTAACTTCTTTCTCTTTGTCTTCTAAGTCTCTGGTAATAGTGGGATATTTTTTAAGAATTTCGCTAATCTCCTCTTTCACCTCTTCTTCGTTTACATTAATCTTCTCTTCCTTGGCAATTTGGTACAGAGAAAGCAAGATTCTCACTCTCTTCTCTGCCTCGGGTAGGAAATCTTTTTCTAAATCCTTTAAGGGTTTTTTAAGTTGGGATAAGTAGTCTTCAAAAGAAATTCCCATCTCTTCAACTCTGGTTTTAAAGTTTTTAATCATTTGATCCCTTTCTTTTTCAACTAAAACATCTGGTAAGTCTATTTTTGCTTCTTGAGAAATTTTTTCTAAAACTTTATTTTCCCATCTTTTTCTTTCAGCCTCTTCTTTTTCTATTTTAATCCCTTCGCGCAAACTATTTTTTAAATGAGAAAGGTTGTCAAATTTTCCCAAAGTTCGAACCCATTCGTCATTAGTCTGGGGTAATTCAACCTTAAAGACTCCTTTAATCCCTACTTTAAAATCTAAAATAGTTTGTCTTAAATCTCTTTTCCAAAAATCAGCTGGAACGTTAAGAGAAAATTCTTTTTCTTCGTTGTCTTTCGCCCCGACCAAATTTTCTTCAAAACCAGGCAAAAATTTTCCTTCGCCAAGGATAAATTTTTGATTTTTGATATCTCCATTTTCAATCTTCACTCCCCCTCTCCTTATTTCGTAATCTATTTGAATTAAATCTCCTTTTTGGGCGGCTTTGCTCTTCCTTATAAATTTCGCTCTCGATTTTTGAAGATATTTCAAAGATTCTTCCACCTCATTTTCTTTAACTTCAATTTTGTTCTTCGGTTCTGCTTTTACTATCTTCCACCAGAGAGGAAGTTGAACGACAGGTAAAAAGGACACCTCAACTGTGGCTTCTAATCCTTCTTTCGATAACTTTTGAACTTTTGCCTCTGGTTTCTCTAAAACTTCTAATTTTTTTTCTTTGATTATCTGATAAAAAGTTTGATCAAGGGCGATTTTGGCTGCCTCGTCTAAAATTCTTCCCCATCCCACTTTTTCTTCTACTATTTTAAAGGGTGCTTTTCCTAGTCGAAAACCAGGAACATTGAGAGTCTTTGAAATTTCTCTGGCTCCAATATTTAAATAAGGCGAGAATTCCTCGCCCGATAATTTAATTTTTATTTCTGTCCTTGACTTCGGTAATTTTTTAATCTCGACACCCATGCCGCTTTTAAACTATTTTATTTATTTTTTTATTATTTCATCTATCATGCCGTAATCCTTGGCCCCCTGGGCTTCAAGGTAAAATTCTCTATCAGTGTCTCTTTCGATGTTTTTCAAAGGTTGGTTGGTATGCTTTGCTAAGATTTTATTTAATTTATCTCGAATTTTGATAATGTGTTTGGCAGAAATTTCAATTTCTACCGCCTGTCCACCCGCTTCTCCCATAACCTGGTGCAACATAATTTCGGAATTTGGTAAAGCAAATCTTTTTCCTTTCTTGCCTGCGGCAAGGAGAACTGCCGCCATCGAAGCTGCCATACCTACACAAATTGTAGAAACATCGCACTTTATATATTGCATTGTATCGTAAATTGCCAACCCTGCTGTTACCGAACCTCCCGGACTATTGATATAAAGTTTTACATCTCTGTTTTGGCCTTGGTTTTCCAAGAACAAAAGTTGAGCAATAACTAAATTTGCTACATTATCACTAATTGGACCACCCAAAAAAATAATTCTTTCTTTTAATAAGCGGGAGTAAATATCGTAAGCTCTCTCCCCGCGGGGTGATTTTTCAATAACTGTAGGAATTAAGGTCATATATATTATTTTATATCTCTTTTTAAAATTGTTCAAATTATCTCTTTTTTGACATTATGCTCTTTTTATAAGCGTCGAGGTGTTCTAGAACTATCCCCGTTCCTTTTGCCACACAAAAGAATGGTTCTTCAGATACTTGGGCGGGTACGCCTGTATGCAAAGTGAGGTATTCATCGATTTTGCGCAAAAGGGCTCCGCCTCCAGCTAGAACCATCCCTTTTTCTATAATATCGGCAGAGATTTCCGGTGGTGTTTCTTTAAAAACACTTTTTATGCTTTGCAAAATTTCTTGAAGTTCTCCTTGGATTGCTTCACAAATCTCAGTTGAAGAAACTTCGATAGTTTTGGGCAGGCCTAAAAGTAGACCTCTTCCTTTAATTTTCGTCTTTTTTTCCTCTTCCAGAGGCAAGGCGCCTCCTATTTCAATTTTGATTCGTTCTGCTGTCTGGTCTCCTATAGCTAGGTCATATTTTTCTTTAATATAACCTTCGATTGCCCGGTCAACTTTATCCCCCCCTACCCTTACCGATGACGAAGTAACAATTCCTCCCAAAGATATCACTGCCACTTCCGAAGTTCCTCCCCCTATATCCACTATCATATTTCCAGTAGAAGAATTAATAGGAATACCAGCGCCGATTGCCGATAAAATTGGTTCTTTAGCTACATAGGATTCTTTAGCTCCGGCTTTTAAAGTCGCTTCAATTACTGCTCGTCTTTCGGTTGAGGTGGCACCAGCGGGAATTCCTACTAAGACCTCGGGCCGGAAAAAGGAAAAACCCCGCTGAGCCTTTTTTAAGAAATATCGAATCATCGCTTCGGTCACTCTAAAATCGGCAATTACCCCTTCTTTAAGGGGTCGATAAGCTATAAT
>PFRL01000005.1 GCA_002788555.1 Parcubacteria group bacterium CG_4_9_14_0_2_um_filter_35_11
ATGTTAGAAATTGTTAGCGACCGAGCATATAATATTTATGTGCTCGGGAGCGTTACTATTTCTTACACCCCGCACCAATTTTGCCAGAGAATTAGTTATCTTAATAACCAAACGTTGGAAAGGCAATATTTTACTCTGGCGGCACACGGGAGCCGAATAGGCTCAAGTCCGCCTAAGGCGGACTACACTATTCATTAGAGTGTGCCGCAAGACAGCTGTTTTGCAAAATTGGTGCGGGGTAAAGGTTTTGTTACCGCTCAGACTTTGCCTTCGGCTCGTCTTCGTGGACAAAACACTTTATACTGTTCTTTTTGAAATATTGATTAAAATACCAAGGCCAATAAAAGACGAGATAAGGGCCGATCCACCGTAACTTATAAAAGGTAAGGGCAAGCCGGTAAAAGGAATTAATCCGCAAACTGCCATAATATGGACAAATCCCTGAATTTCTATCCAGGAGATAATTCCTATGGCCAAGAGTCGAGAAAAATTATCAGGAGCCCTCTTTGATATTATAAAGCCCCGCCATAAAATTAGCAAGAATAAGAGGAGAATAATAAGAGACCCTATAAAACCAGTTTCTTCAGCCCAAACAGCAAAAATCGTATCACCCATCGGTTGAGGCAAGTAATTGTACTTTTGGATTCCATTACCAAAGCCCCTGCCGAATATTCCTCCCGAGCCCAAGGCAATTAAAGATTGATTTACCTGATAACTCATTCCTAAAGAATCCTCCTCTGGGTGCATAAAAGTCATAATTCTCTCTTTCTGATGAGGGAAAGTTAAAAATCCTATACCAAGACAAAATACGCCCATTAAAATTAAAAGAAAAATATGTAAAAGGTTAGCTCCGGCAGCAAAAAACATTAAAAGAGCAATAAGGCAAATAATTCCTAAGGTCCCCATATCTGGTTGGAAAAAGAGCAAAATTACGAAAGGGACCAAGATAATTAAAAATGGTTCAAAACTTTCCTTAAAATTTTTGATTTCCCCTTCTTTTACTTTCTTCTCCAAAAGAGCGGCAAGATAGACAATGAGGGCAAGTTTTGCAAACTCTGACGGTTGAAAAGTAAATGAGCCCACCTCTAACCAACTGGCTGCTCCACCGGCTTGAAAACCAAAGCGAGGGATAAAAACTAGAATCAAAAATATCAAAGATATTATAAAGAACAAGACAGCCAGTCCCCTTAAAAATCTCAAAGAAAATTTTGAAAAAATATAAGCCAAAAGACATCCTGGCAAGAGACCATATAAAATCTGATGGGATAAATAATAAATAGGGCTTCCAGTTTTCTCCAAAGAAATCCAAGAAGAAGAACTAAAAAGCATCAAGAATCCTAAGAATACCAGGACGATAAAACTCCACAAAAGAAGATAATCAGGTTGGTGAGAAAAAGATTTTTCCATACCAAAAGAACTTTAATTGTCCCATTTTTTACCACTTAAAATTATAATAGCATTTTTTATCTCTTTTACCTTATAAACTTGTAAAAATCCCTCAAAAGCACAAATGCCTTCAATCGATGTTTTAATTTTAAAGCAGGATAAAAAATCCTGAGCCCTTTTTGTTTCTTTTGGCAAGATTTCTAAAATTTTCCCTTTGCTTTCTTTTACTAGTTTTTTAATCTCTACCCCTCTTTTAATCTTATCTATTTTTACCGGATAAAAACGGGGTAGTTTTTTGAGGAAATTTTTTGCTACCAGGAACCTGAAACTCTCCCCCATCCCGATTAAGGAAGAGCCACTGGAAGAAAAACTAAAAATAGCTAAATCCTCCAATTTTTCATTTTCTAAAATCCTTTCAAATATTTCAAATCCAATTGATTTAAAACCCTCAAAAGAATATATATCAGAAGAAGGAGTTAAATTATAAATCTTTTTTGCTTTTGAAAATTCCTGACATCTTTTAGTCGGTTCTTTTTCGAGAAAGATTTTTTCAGGATTAAAGGATTTAATTTTCTTTAATATTTTTTCTCTTTTTTCTTTTGATTTGGGCCTGGGATGAAAAAAAATAAAGAGCTTTAAATTGGCTTTATGGCAAAGGGCAGCGGCGGCTAGGGCGGCATTTCCAGTCGAAGAGATAGAAAACTCTCTCTTCCTATTTTGCCAAGCCCGAGATATTTGATAAGCCAAACCCCTCACTTTAAAGGAGCCCAGAGGATTCAAGTCCTCTCTTTTTAAATAAAAATTGGGAAGGTTAAGTTTTCTACCCAATTTTGAAAAATTCTCTTCTTTCGTCCACCCCTCGCCCAAAGAAAGACGAAATTTTGATTTAACTGGTTCTTGGTAAATCTTATTGTATCGCCAAATGTTAAAACATTTTTCATCAATTAAATCTGAAAATCTCATAGATAAAATAATTATACCGGAAATCTCCGGTTAACTCCAATTAAAAAACCCGTTAGAATTTTTTTTCTAACGGGGTAAAAATCTTATTTAGCTTGGAATAGAGATACCCATTTTTTGACCAAGCCAAAGAGAAAAACCAAAGGAGATCAGCGTCTTTATGATAAAGGGGGAAAAAGGGAGATTGGCCAATGCAAAAAAGAGTGCCAAAAAAATTATCGAAAGAGAGATAATACCAACAATATCTCCTTGAAGTAATTGCATGTGTAAACCCCGTTAGAAAGGACACGGCTTTCTAATGGGGTAAAGTTTAAATAGAAGTATATTAAATATTATTGAAAAAATCAAGGGCTAGAGACTATTTAAGGGTTAAGTTTCATTTATTTAACCTGGGATAAAAAATCCTAATGACCTCCCAACCAAAAAAATAGCGAAAAGCAAAAACCCCACCTTTATGTGAAAGGATAAGAAAGAAAGGTGTCCTAATATAAAAAAGAGCGATAAAAAAATTATTAAAAGAGTGATAATACCAACGGTATCACCTTCGCGTAGTCACATCTCAAAACTTTAAGAGAAAAATTTTAAATTAAATTAAGACTATTAGTAATTATACAAGATGAAATTATATTAAATCTTTTTGAAAAATCAAGAGTTAGAAAGTATTTTTAAAAATTTTTTTCTGTTGCCATATTTACTTTGGAAAAAAGCTCCGCTTGGAGAAATCAAAATAATTTCACCTTCTCTTGATTTATCTTCAGCAATTTTGATTGCTTCTTTTGGGCTGACAACTCTTTTTATTAATTTTCTCTCTTTTTTAGAAAATAATTTTATAATTTTTTTAGAAACACTATCTTGAAATAAAATCAAATATTTGACGTTTTTTTTGACAAGGGTTGATAATTTCTTATAATTTGATTTTTTATCTTCTCCCCCAGTAATTAAAATTAACTTTTTCTTATAATCTTTTTTCTTGCCAAATAAAAGAGCCTTGATTGCCATTTCTGTTGACTCAGGAGTTGTTGAGGCAAGATTATTATAATACTTAATTCCTTTAATATCCCCAAGATGCTCTAGGCAGTTTTTAGGCCAGCTGAAGCTTTGAATTGCTTTTTCGATAATCTTTGGTTTAATTTTCGCTAAAAAACTTACAGCAATAGCCACCAAAACATCTTCCAAATGGCTTTGGGCCTGAAAAGAAAGTTCTTCCTTCTTGATAATGTTAATAACTTTTTTCTTTGTTTTAATTTTTAAATATTTACTTTTTTTATCAAAAAATACTCCCTCTTTTAACATTCTCTTTTTTGAAAAGAAAATTGCCTTACTTTTTATCTGATTTGCAAATTTTCTTACTGATAAGTCGTCATAATTTAAAATTGAGAATTCTTTTGGTTTCTGGAACAATAAAATTCTTTTTTTAAGTTCCTTATATTTTTTAAAGCTTTCGACTTCATCTAAGTGGTTCTTACTGATATTTAAAATAACTGCTATAAATGGTGTTTTTGTCAGGCTCGAAGGCTTAGATTTTGGACCCAACAACAAATTTTTATAGCTCATTAATTGTCTGTGACTGATTTCCAGAATCAAAAAATCATTTTTTCCCATTCGAGGAATTTTTGAAAGACACTGAACAGCTTTTTTATCATTACCACCATAAAAAGTATTTTTATTCGATGTCTTGAATATGTGATAAATTAGCCGAGAAGTAGTAGTTTTTCCATAAGAACCAGTGACCCCAATAATCTTGGCTGACGCAAGAGCAAAGTAAATATTAATTATCCCAAAGAACGGGATTTTATTTTTAATTTTAAAAAGATAGCGATTTTCTTTATACAAAAACCAAGACTGAGGGGCAAAAATAAAATCAGCTTTATCTATGTCTTTGAGATAATTTTTTTCAAAAAAAAATTTTATTCTTTTTCTGTAAATTGAGAGTTTTGAAATTATTTCTTTTGTTTCCTTGAGAGAAATTCCAGGGTGATTTTTAATGAAGTCCCTTTGAAACTCAGCTTTTCGTATAAAATCGTGAGCAGTAATATTTCGAAAACCTTGGGTTAAAAAAAAATCGAGTATTGCCCATCCTTCCAAACCCGAAATGCCTATAATATGAATATTTTTTTGCTTAAATTTTTTAAGATCCATTATCATTTTAAATATTTTTCATTGGGATTTTCTTTTTCCACCCGCCAATCAGATGTAAATGGATATGAGAAATATGACCCGTCTTTCCAACATTAAAAATTAGTTTGCAAGCTTCAAAAATCTTTTGTTTTATAGCAATTTCCTTAGCTACAAAAATTAGCCTTCCCAAGAGAGCTAGTTCTTTTTTGTTAAATCTACCTTTCCATTCAATATGTTGTTTGGGGATGATAAGTAAATGGACAGGAGCTTCGGGATTGACGCTTTTAATTCCTATTACCTCTTCACCTTCGTAGAGAAATTTTGCGGGTATTTTTCTTTTGGCAATTTGACAAAAGACACAATCCATAATTATCCTTTAAGAACGTTTATTTAACTTTCTTTTTAATTTCTTTTACTATATCTTTTATAAAAACTATTTCTTGGATTCCTGTCTCCATATTTCTAATAATTACCGTATCTTCTAATGCTTCTCTTTGTCCTAAAATCAAGGTATATTTCACCCCTAATTTTGCTGCTTGTTCTAACTGAACTTTCAAGTTATCTTTTCCTACATTCTCCCCTATTATAATTTTATTTTTTCTAAACTCTTCAAGGAGTGTTAAGGATTTTTCTTTGGCTAATTCTCCCAATTGGGCTAGGAACATTTTGGGCTTTTTTTCAAATCTTTCTACTCTTTTTGCTAAGATATTAATCTTTTGTTCTCTTATCTCTTCGATAATTCTTTCAACACCTCCCGCTCCTCCAATTGCTGGCGTGTCTTTACCGCCCATCTGGTTGATTAAGTAATCATATCTCCCGCCGCCTATTAAAGCGCTTTGCCCTTCTTTTTTATCCTGGGGCACAAATTCAAAAACAGTTTTTGTATAATAGTCCAAGCCTCTAACCAGGTAGGGATTCAAGACGTAGGGTATTTGAATGGTATCTAAAATTTCAAGAACTCTTTTTAAATATTGATGGCAATCCTCGCAAAGAGAATTTACAATCTGAGGGGCGAATTTTTTCACTCTTTGGCATTTCTCTTCTTTACAGTCAAGGAGTCGTAATGGATTTTTCTTCAACCTTTTTTCACACTCTGGACAGATTTCTCTAAGTCGATTTTTATAATAATTTTTGAGTTGACGGAGATAATAGGACCGACACTCTTTACAACCAATAGAGTTAACTTCGACAATCCATTTAGATAAAGATAAATCTCTTAAAATATCGGAGAATATCTGGATTAAAAGAACGTCTTGGATTGGAGATTTGTCTCCAAAGATTTCAAAATTAAATTGCCAAAACTGGCGATAACGGCCTTTTTGGGGTCGTTCATAACGGAAGACGGGACCAAAACTCCAGAGTTTTACAGGCTTTGGTAAAGATTCCATCCCGTTTTGGATATAAGCACGAACGATTGATGGGGTGAATTCGGGCCGCAAAACTACTCTTTTCCCTCCTTTGGTTTTAAAGCTATACATTTGTTTTTCAACGATTTCGGTGTCTTGGCCGGTTCCTTTAACAAAAAGTTCTTCCTCTTCCAGGATGGGAGTGGTAATTTTGGAAAAACCATAAAAATTAGCAATAGAGCTCACCACTTCTTCAATTTTCAACCATAGAGGATACTCGCTTGGCAAGATGTCAAACATTCCTGAAACAGCATTGAATTTTCTCTTTCTTTTAGGCATATTTTGAAAAATTATAACAGAAAGGCAAGACAAATTCCAGTAATAAAATAGTAAAAAAACCCTCCTAGATAAAACCCCGTTAGAAATTTTGTGGTTTTAGAAATGGATAAAACCTTTTTCTCCCGAAATTTCTAAGTGAAAAAGGGGTGGATTTTCTAACGGGGTAAAATTAAAAAGGGAATGAAAAAATGAATTTTAAACAGGAGATTTATGAAGAATATTTGGTTTCTTTGTTCTCCTTAAAATTGGGGTAATTGCAATTTTCTTCTCTTTTTCATCTATTTTTGCTTTATCGCCCTCTTTAATTTCTCCTTCGATAATTTTTTGAGCAAGGCTATCCAAAATCGAATGCTGAATAGTCCTTTTTAGAGGTCTTGCTCCAAAATTAGGGTCAAAACCTGATTTAGCTAAGTATTTTTTAGCTTCCGGAGTTACATTGATTTTGATTCTTTTGTCTTCTAATCTTTTTTGAATGAGTGATAACTGTAAATCTACTATCTTCTCGATATCTTCTTGGGATAAATAATTAAAGATGATAATTTCATCAAGACGATTTAAAAATTCTGGCTTGAAATAATCTTTCAATTTTTCGTTAATTCTATTTTTTAATTCATCTCTTGAGATGGTTTTTTTGACTTTCATATCTTTTTTTTCAAATCCAATTTCTTGAGCCTGGGCTATTTCCTCACTTCCAATGTTTGAAGTCATAATTAAAATTGTATTTTTAAAATTAGCTGTTCTCCCTTTGGCATCGGTAAGCCTCCCTTCGTCAAAGACCTGCAATAATATATTGAAAACATCCGGATGGGCTTTTTCAATTTCGTCAAATAAAACCACACTGTAAGGTCGACGACGAATTTTCTCAGTGAGTTGTCCTCCTTCTTCATAACCTACATATCCTGGGGGCGAACCAATTAATTTTGAAACTGTGTGTCGCTCCATAAATTCTGACATATCAAGTCGAACCATGGCATTTTCATCATTAAATAAAAATTCAGCAAGGGCTCGACCTAACTCGGTTTTCCCCACTCCGGTTGGACCCAAGAATAAAAATACACCCATTGGCCGTTTCTCTTCAGCCACGCCGGCACGCGAGCGACGAATAGCATTAGAAACAGCTTTTACTGCTTCTTCCTGGTCAATAATTCTTTTATGAAGTTCGTCTTCCATCCGAGCTAATTTATGACTCTCTCCCTCTAACATTCTGGTTACTGGAATACCTGTCCAGCGGGAGATAATTTGAGCAATATCTTCTTCAGTAACTTCTTCTTTTAATATTCTTCTATCTTTCTGGAAGAGCCTGAGCTCTTTTTCTAATTTTTTCAATTGTTTTTCATCTTGAGGGATTTTGCCATAACGGATTTCCGCTACCCTCTGCAAATCTCCTTTTCTCTCCGCCGTCTCTGCCTCTCCTTTCAATTCTTCTAATTCTTTTTTGAGTTTTTTGATACCTTCAATTAATTCTTTTTCTTTTTTCCATTGAATTTCAATTTTATCTTTCTTTTCTCGAATATTGGCTATTTTTTTCTCAACTTCTTTTAATTTTTTCTTGGTGGCTTTTTCTTTCTTTAAAGCCTCTTTTTCTATTTGGAACTTTGTCAATTCTCTTTTAATTTTGTCTAATTCTATCGGTTCTGACTCTACTTCCAGGCGTAAAGCCGAAGCAGCTTCGTCAATCAAATCCACGGCTTTATCTGGCAAAAATCTATCTCCAATATATCTTTGAGAAAGTTTTACGGCAGCAACCAGGGCTGAATCTCTAATTTTTATACCATGGTGTAGCTCGTATTTTTCTTTAATTCCCCTTAAAATGGCGATAGTATCTTCAATAGAGGGCTCTGAAACATAAACCGGCTGAAATCTTCTTTCAAGGGCTGGATCTTTTTCGATATATTTTTGATATTCTTTTAAAGTAGTAGATCCAACAGCTTTTAACTCCCCTCTTTGAAGTGCGGGCTTTAAAAGATTGGAAGCATCAATAGCACCTTCGGCTGCACCGGCTCCAACCAAAGTATGCATCTCATCAATAAATAGAATATACCTCCCTGCTGCTCTATTTATTTCTTTTAAAAGGGCTTTTAGCCTTGCTTCAAATTCGCCTCGGTACTTGGTTCCAGCTACCACTGCTCCAAGGTCAAGAGCAATAATTTCTTTATCTTTAAGACTTTCTGGAATGTCACCTCCCACAATCATTTGAGCTAAGCCTTCAACGATTGCAGTTTTGCCAACGCCAGCCTCTCCAATTAAAACTGGGTTATTTTTTCTCCGACGAGAAATAACTTGGATAACTCTTCTAATTTCTTCCCCTCTCCCTATCACCGGATCGAGTTTTTTATCCCGGGCTTCTTGAGTTAAATTACGGGTATATTTCTCGAGAATCTGATATTTAGATTCCGGGGACTGATCAGTAATTTTTTGTCCACCTCTAATTTCATCCAAGACCTTTTTTACCGTATTATAATTAATCCCAAAAAGCACATCTCTAGCTCTATTGGGGGTGGCTAAAATTCCCAAAAATAGATGTTCAACCGAAATAAATTCATCTCCCATATTCCTTGTCTCTCGCTTTGCCTGGTCTAAAACTCTAGCAAAATCCTGAGTTAAATATGCTTGACCAAAAGAGGTCTGGCCAAAAACCCGGGGCAAAGCAAATAATGTTTCCTCTATTTTTTTTCTAATCTGGTTGGGATTCTTGTCTATCTTCTTTAGAATCGAATTTACTACGCCATCTTGGTCTTCAAGCAAGGCCAAAAGTAAATGCAAAACATCAATTTGTTGATGATGCTTTTCTGAGGCGATTTCTTGAGAACGCTGAATCGCCTCTTGAGCTTTAATTGTAAAATCACCACCGTTCATAGTTTTAAAAATCTAAAAAGTTAAAAACATAAAAATTATTGATTTGATTTTATTCCGAACGTTCACTAAGCTCGGCTGTTGTTTGCATTGTTTTCCCCTTGCGAAGAATTTTTAATTTAATTTTGTCACCAGCACTATGAGCCAGTATCATTTTAGAAAGAGTATTTTCTCCGGTAATTTTTTTACCATCCATCTCCAAAATTATGTCATTTTCTTTTATCCCAGCTTTATCAGCTCCACTTCCAGGAACTACCGCTGGCCCTTCTTCGCTTCTTATTACCAAGGCCCCGTAATTTACCGGTAAATTATATTGAGCTTGAAAAGCCTCATTAATTAAAACATAACTTACCCCTAGAAACGGATAGGTAATTTCCCCTTTTTCTTTAAAATTATCAATAGCTTTTTCAGCTTTATTAATAGGAATAGCAAAACCAATATTTTCGGCACCAGAAGCCATAGCCGTATTAATTCCAATAACCTCGCCAGCAAGATCTAAAAGAGGACCTCCCGAATTTCCTTGATTAATAGCGGCGTCTGTCTGAATAACCTCTTCAATTGTTTCAATTGTCCCTCCGCCACCAGCAGTGATTTTCCGAGAAAGTCCAGAAACCACTCCGACCGAAACAGTGTTTTGAAATTCGCCCAAAGCATTTCCAATAGCAATTACTGTCTGGCCTATTTGAAGATTATCAGAATTACCTAAAGTTAAGGGTTTTAACCCCGTCTTTTTAATTTTTAAAATTGCTAAATCTTGGACAGGATCACGAGCCAATACTTGAGCTTCATATTTTTCTCCATTTTGCAAAATGACGGTATATTTCATATCTTTGTACTGAACCACATGTTTATTAGTTAAAATCATACCGTCAGAGGAAACAATAAATCCTGAGCCTGTGCCTTCCACTTCCTGGGAAAATGAAGGAAACCCTGGTAAAGAAACCTCCCCTTTTGCCAAAATTGAAACCACACTATTGATACTTTGATTAACTACATTAATTACTGCCTTTTCCTCGTTGGTGGTTATTCTTCCTTGGATAATAGGTTTTTGATTTGTTCCGGAAGAAGGATTAAATTCTGTAAAAATTCCAGGAAAAAATCCTGCAATATCTGGATAATATTTAATTCC
>PFRL01000029.1 GCA_002788555.1 Parcubacteria group bacterium CG_4_9_14_0_2_um_filter_35_11
GGCATTTGAAGGAATTTATACTACGCCACCCTCTTGGTATGAAGGAGATTTTGGTCCTCGTTTTGCGGCTTATACCTTTGTTAGCTCCCTTAACCGTTCCTTGTCTCACGTGAATAGTGCTTTTGTTTCGCGGCCTGGTGGAGGCGGAAGCGGCTTTGGAGGAGGTGGTTTTTCTGGCGGTGGTGGTGGTGGAGGAGGAGGGGGAAGTTGGTAAAAAATTAAATTAATATGGCAACCCTATATACTCAAGCTGATTCCAATACCAGAAAAACTTTTACCTTAATTACGATTTTTTTAATCTTCCTTATAGGGATAGGTTGGCTTTTTAGCTATCTTTTGGATAATAACTTAATTTTGGTAGTTGCAGTAATTTTTAGTGTTATCACCAGCTTTTCCAGTTATTGGTATTCCGACAAAATTGTTCTTTTAATGACAAGAGCCCAACCCACTGAGAAGAAAGATAATCCAGAGCTTTATAGACTTGTTGAGAATTTGTCTATTACCGCTGGCCTACCTTTACCAAAGATTTATATTTTAAACGAAGAGCAACCCAATGCCTTTGCTACCGGAAGAGATAAAAATCATGCGGTCATCGTCCTAACAAGAGGACTTCTTGAAAAATTAGAAAGAGTAGAACTTGAAGGAGTGATTGCTCATGAACTTTCTCACATTGGTAATAAAGATATGTTCCTCGATACTGCCTTGGTAATTTTGGTAGGAATTGTAGCCCTACTTTCGGATTGGTTTTTAAGAATCAGTTTTTGGGGTAAAAGAAGGAGGGATTCTAGAGAAGGAGGTGGTATCGATGCGATACTGATGCTTTTTGGAATCCTGGCGGCAATTTTAGCACCCCTTGTCGCTACCTTAATACGTCTGGCCATTTCTCGAAAAAGAGAATTTTTAGCCGATGCTACTGGTGCTCTTTTAACGCGCTATCCTGAAGGACTGGCTCAAGCCCTAGAAAAGATTGCTTCAGACCCCAATCCTTTAAGAGTAGCTAATACTTCCACAGCTCATCTTTATATAGAGAATCCTTTCAAGGGGAGACAAGCTCAAAATTGGTTTTTGAAACTATTTATGACGCACCCTCCTGTAGAAGAAAGGATTAAGGCTTTAAGAGAGATGAGCGTATAAAAATAAAAATTCCCCAAAAGTTACTTCAATAAGGAGCCTTTTGGGCTAGGCAAAATGCCCAGCAATAAATTAAAATTTAAATTTTTAAAAAGCCAATTTTGGACGTATTTTTATGGAAGGAGAAAGACGTTTGCCAAAATCTTTACGCAAATATATTCGAGAAGAAAAAGCCCGGATTCGCCGGGAGGTTCTAGATTTAAAAGAGCAAGAGAAACTAATACAAAAGCTTGTTGAAAAATTTCATAAAAATATTGACAAAAACTTAAAAACAAGATAAAATCAAAATATTTCGAAAAACCGCGACCTCTGGCAGGTTTTTTAATTAATTAACAAATTAAAGAAAATATGAGATATCCTAATATTAATAAAATGAGAGAGGTGATAAAGAAAGATCGAGGATTTGATGTAGTGGTTATCGTTTCTTCAAATGGTAATTCAAGATACTGGAATTGGCGACTCTCGGCTACAAGAAATGAAGTTTTATCCCCCAAAACAAAGATAATTTGTACTGAGGAAAATTGGGAAGGAGGAGCCGGACAACTCCTGGGGACTCTCTATGCTTTTCAAGAAGCTAACAAAATAATGAACCTTAAAAAGCTTCTCAAAAATGGGGGAACGGTAGCTTTTTATCATACCGCTGGTTATGGGAAACGAATGGCGCCTCTTTGTGGTACCGAAGGTAATAACAAACCCGCTGTCAAACTTCCAAAACCTATAAAAATCGAAGGGGGCAATACTCTTTTAGCAATGTTGGAAGCAGTTCTTCTTTCTACCCAAAGATATGCCAAGAGTCGTGAAGGAAGAGTGTGCGTTTTCTGGGGAGACCAGGTTATTATACCTTCAAGGTTGATGAAGAGGGAAACAAGATTACCAGCGGAGATTTTTGGTATAAAACAAAAATTTATTCCTTCTCCAAAGGAATGGCGCAAAAATTGGCAAAATTATGGTATCTTGATTCCCAAAAAAGACAAGGGTGTTCTCCAACGAGAAAAACTTACTTGGAAAGAAGTTAAAAAACTCCAAGAGAGAGGATATATCACTCCAGATTCCAAGGGGAGAATAGAGCTAATCAAAAGTATGGGATGTTTTTCTATTGATTTCCCTCTTTTGGTTGCACTTTTAAAAGAATTTTCTAAAGAGCTTGAACTAAAGAAAAGAAAACTAGATACCGACGAACACCTCTGGATGCCCTTAACTTCTACCAAGAGAGAATATATTGAGAAAGGAGGAAGTATTATTTATTGGAAGAGAATCAAAAGATTCAAAACCCGATATCTTAAAAGAGAGAGGAAAATAATGATTGTAGGAGTGAAAAATTTAGGCGATAAAACATTATGGTGGGACTACGGAAACCTCGCTAATTATTATAAGAATATTATGATTTTATTGGAAAAATCAGACCAGGGTAGAGCCGGAAGAGAATTTTATGAGCTTGAGAAGTATTTTACCAAAAAAGCGAAAAAGAATTCTCTGAAAATAAAAAACTCAATCTTAATCAATTCAGAGATTGGAAAAGGGGATATCAAAAATTCCATTATTATAAATGCTAAAGTTAAAAGAATAAAAACAAATAAAGCCATTATTGTAAACACTAATACTAAGTATATTAATTCAAAAAGTGTTTTAATATATAATTTAAATGAAGAAAAAGGAGTAAGAGCCTTACCAAACGAAGTTATCACTGACATTATCGCAAGCGAAGGGACAAAAATAAGAATGAGAACTAGCCTTTTGCGAGACAGCAAGAAAGATTGGAAAATTCGATTGCCCCAGAACCCCTTCTCTTATAGCGAAATTGAAAGGTGCTTAGCAAGGTTGGCCAATGGTGCTTTTAGATTCAAATTATAAACATTAATAGAATATGAAGATTCAAGATGTCTACAATTTAGCAATAAAAATGGGCATTAAGAGCGATTTTCGAGGAGAAGCGAATGTCAGAAAAAATTTAAGACGACGTAAAGAAAAATTTGATAAGCTTTCACCTAAAGAAAAAGAGGAGCTTGATAAAGAAACTCTAAAAAATCCTTATTCTGACACTCGGATTTTAAATATCTCAAAGGACAAAGAAATAAGAAAAGTTTTGGTTGGGATTGACGTCGATCCATCTGAAATTTTATTGGCAAAAGAAATTGGCGGAATTGATTTGATTATTTCCCATCATCCTTTAGGGAAGGCCTTAGCAAGTCTAGCTGGAGTGATGGAACTTCAATGCGACGTTCTGAATTTATATGGCGTACCAATAAATATTGCCGAGGGCTTAATGAAAGAACGAATTTCTGAGGTTGCCAGAGGCATCAATAAATTAAACCACCAACGGACTGTGGATGCCGCGAAAATACTGGGATTTAACTTAATGTGCTGTCACACAGCCTGCGATAATTTATCCGCCAAATTCTTGAAAGAGAAGATTGAGAAGGAGAATCCCGAAAGAATTGGAGCTCTTATAGATTCTTTAAAAGAAATTCCAGAATATAAGGAAGCTACTAAATTTGGAGCAGGTCCTAAAATTTTTGTCGGAGACAGAGAGAATCGCTGTGGTAAAATTGCCTTAACCGAGATTACCGGTGGTACCGAGGGTTCGCCAAAGATTTACGAAAAAATGGCCCAAGTTGGAATCGGCACAGTGGTAGGGATGCATCAAAGCGAGGACCGCCGCAAAGAGGCTGAGGCCGCTAATTTGAACGTAGTTATTCCTGGGCATATTTCTTCTGATTCTTTGGGAGTGAACCTCTTTTTAGACGAACTTGAGAAAAGAGGAATTAAAATTATTCCTTGCTCGGGATTGATTAGGGTCTCGCGGAATAAAAATAAAAAGAAGAAAAAATAGGGAAAAATTAAGAATTTCGCATTCTGATACTTCAGATTGTTCTGAAGTATTTTTATTTCAGAAATTATTGACCCCGTTAGATGTTTCGCTATCTAACGGGGTTGACAGGGGGTAAGAAATATTTTATTGTTAAGACGGAGGTGAGAAAATGGGATTCCTTAAAAAATTCTGGAGAAAAAAAGAACCGCCGAAAGTTCCAGAGAAAGCAAAAACAGAAAAAACGCCATTGGAGATTCTTTGTACTGAAAGTCCGGCAGTATATGAAGCATTAGAACGTACTATGCTTCTGGATCCGAGGAAGCTTAATCTTTCTTTAGAACAGGCCATAGCCAATGCTAAAGAGGTAGAGAAAAGTGGAGATACCAAAAAGGCATTTTCGGCTTGGAATCGTGCTGGACAACTGTCAATCTTCGAAGGAGATGTGCGAAAAGTCAAAATGTGTTTTGCAAAATGTGTCGAGTTAGACCCAACATTCAAACCCAAGATTATCGAGCCGGGAATAACTGAGAAGGCTGTTAAGGTAGCACAGGAGTATTACAGAAAACATCTTAGCGCTGAAGAAAAGAAAGAAGCACCAAAATTAACTAAATAACGAGAGAAGATACTTTTCTCTCGTTTTCTTTTTAGTAAAATAGGTTGAAAAAAAAGAAAAAAAGTTATAAAAATAGAGTTATTATTATTTGCTATTAAAAACCAACAAAATTATGGGAAAATCATTTTTTACTAATATCAAAATGATAAAAACCATTAAGGTAAAAAATCAAAAACTTTTATGAGAAGACAAATAATATTGTTACTCACTATATTTTTACTACTGGTTCCTTTCCTGTCCCTTGCCCAGAATAAAAATCTAGAAATTAATTTTGCCACCGCAAAACCTGTCCATACTGTGTTCGTGAAAAGATATTTTTAGATGAAATAGAAAAAAATATCCAGGAGTAATAATTAATCGTTATCTTATTGGCTTTTAAATTAGCAGAAGATTAATCTTGGGTAAGAAAAAACGAAGCTTATTATATGATAGAAAAAGAAAAAGAGATGGTAAAGTTGAAAGAGGATTTTTTGAATTTTTACAAGGAAGACTCTTTGTACCAAGAAGGAATGCATCCGGTTTTTGGAGAAGGTTCTTTAAATACAAAAATAATATTAATAGGAGAAGCTCCGGGATACCACGAATCTTTAACTGGTCATCCCTTTTGTGGGGCAGCAGGTAAAGTTTTGGATGAACTTTTAGAATCTATCGGCATCAAAAGAAAAGAGATTTATATTACCAATCTTATAAAGCTAAGACCTCCTAATAATCGTGAACCTCAAAGAGAGGAAATTAAAAATTACGGGCCCTACCTTGAAAAACAAATAGAGATTGTCAAACCGAAAGTAATTTGTACTTTAGGAAATTACTCTACTCGATACATTTTTGAAAAATACGGATTAAAAGATAAACTTTTGGGGATTTCTAAAATTCATGGGAAAATTTTCTCTACTTCAACTCTTTTTGGTTCTGTAAAGATTATGCCCTTATATCATCCAGCCGTTGTCACTTATAATCCTAATATGAAAGAAATTTTAAAAGAAGATTTCAAAATTTTAAAAAAATTTAAATGAATTTTTTATGAAAGAAGCAATGTTTTATAAAAAATTAAAAAATAAAAAAGTGAAATGCCATCTTTGTGCTCGAGAATGCGAGGTTTTAGAAGGGAAAACTGGATTTTGCCGGGTGAGGAAAAATATTAATGGCAAGCTCTATTCCTTAAGTTATGAAAAAGTAATTTCCGCTGTTCCTAATCCCATTGAGAAAAAACCTCTTTATCATTTTGCTCCAGGTTCTCAATCTTTCTCTGTTGCTAGTACAGGTTGCAACTGGCGATGTAAATATTGTTGCAATTGGAACATCAGCCAGGGAGAAATCCAAGGCGAAAAAATAAGTCCTGAGGAGCTTGTCAAAATGGCAAAAGAGGCAAGGTGTGAGGGATTAAGTTTTACTTTTACCGAGCCAACAATTTTTTACGAATTATCCTACGAAACAGCAAAATTAGCTCAAAAAGCTGGTCTTTATAATACCTGGGTGAGCAATGGCTATACCAATCCTGAGCCAATTAAGAAAATTTCACCATATATAGATGCTGTTACCGTTGATTTTAAAGGTTCGGGAAATGCTGAATTTTTAAAGAATTTTGCTTTTGTCCCAACTTCCGAACCAATTTACCGAGCTCTTTTGGAATGGAAAAAACAAAACGTTCATATCGAGATAACCGACCTTTTAGTGCCCAAAGTAGGGGATTCAATGAGAGAACTTAAACAATTAGTTAGGTGGGTAAAAGATAATTTAGGAGAAGAAACACCAATTCACTTTTTAAGATTTTTTCCAACTCACTTAGTACTTGATTTGCCAGAAACTCCAATTGAAACTTTAAATAAAGCCTATAATATAGCTAAAAAATTAGGAATGAAATATGTTTATACTGGCAATGTTGAGGATGAAAAAGTTAATACTTTCTGCCCAAAATGCCAAAAGTTATTAATTAAAAGACTTTGGATGCAAACAATAGAATATAAAATTAAAGAGGGAAAATGTCCTTTTTGCAACCAAAAAATAAATATTAAGGGAGAAAAGTGGATTCCCAAAAGCTTAAAAGTCGAAGATTAATGTAGCCTCCAAAATTTATAGAGTAATTTTGGAGTAATAATATTGTGGTCTCCGAATTTGTTTTAACAAATTTGGAGCAATAGTTATGCCAAGCTACGAAAATAGAGAAAAATTATCCCAGGAGACATTAGAATGGGAACGGACCTCCCAATCTTTAAGAGAAGAATTGGAGGCTGTTGATTGGTATCAAGAGAGGATTGACCTCACCAAAGATACAGAATTAAAACATATTTTGGAGCATAATCGAGACGAGGAAAAAGAACACGCCGCAATGTTGATTGAGTGGCTTCGGAAAAACGATTCTATATTTGATAAAAAATTTGAAGAACACGACTAAAAAATAGATGGGATCAATTTTTAGATTTCTCCAAAAATTCCAAGACGAGATTTAAATCATTTTTAAGACCGAATAAAAAAAACTGGCTGAGAAGCTAGTTTTTTTGGTATAATAACATTGCTAATATGTTTAAATGTTAATATGCTAATATGAGAACAGGAATAGCAACATTTCCTTTGGATTACGGACGATGTCCCTACTGGCTTTTTGAGAAAATGAGAAGATTGGCTCGAGGGATTACCGTTGCTATTGTTGAGGAATTTGGTCCGGAAGAATTTTTAAAAAGACTTTCCGATCCTATTTGGTTTCAGTCTTTAGGATGTGTTTTAGCCTTTGACTGGAATAGCT
>PFRL01000001.1:0-147 GCA_002788555.1 Parcubacteria group bacterium CG_4_9_14_0_2_um_filter_35_11
TGGAAAATAAATCTCCCCGTATCTCTTTAATAATTTAGGATGGCGGTCTGCTAACCATTCTTTTATATCGCCCCAGTTTGCTCTTTTGACACTAAGGTCTTCAAACCAAAATTCGTCCACAAAATTTTTAGTTTTCAAAATTATCTC
>PFRL01000001.1:289-3157 GCA_002788555.1 Parcubacteria group bacterium CG_4_9_14_0_2_um_filter_35_11
AATAGAGAAAGAGAAACGCCAGCTACCAGTTTTTTAAAACTCTTAAACAAATCAATGTCTCTTAAGACCAGGTCAGATTTGGTAAGAATACATAAATTTGGCTCAAGGGGAATTAAGTTTTTCAATATTCCTCGCATAAGCTGGTATTTTTTCTCCGCAGGTTGATAAGGATCGGTCACCGAAGAAATCGTAATAGATTTACCTTTATATTTTTCAATTTCTTTTTGTTTTTTGGGTATTAAGTCGGCTGCATTGATTTTAACGTCTAAAAATTCACCCCAAGGCTCGTGATGGTCAGTAAAGCGTTTCATAAAGCGAGCGTAGCAATTATGCGATACTAAACCATTAGCAATAAATGTTCCTGTGCCAGTGGTGATATCATACATCTCACGAAGTTCACGAAGGTTAATAATTTCCTTAACCTTAAAACTGTTTTTCACTTGCTTGCCCTTTAACACCATTTTTCGTTTAATTGCAGGATTCGTTATTTGAAAAAATCTAATATATTCTCCCAAGCCCCCACGAATTCTTATCGTCTTACAATTCGTACTCTTATTAGGTTTATCATCTACAATGTGAAACCCAAAATTTCTTAAAGATTTTTTTGTAAATTCTAAAAGCTGGGCATTGGTATTGAGAATTCGAATAGTTGAGCTATCGCTACCGCCGGTTCCCTCAGCATCAAATATCCCTGCGGCAAATCCTCTTAAATATTCTGATTCCGAAGTAAATTCTATTAACTTTTTGATTCTTCGATAGCTACTCTTACTATTGATTCTTATTCCATCGACTCGGGCACCGTCAGAAATCTTAAACTTAAACCAATTTGTTTTAATTCCAAACTTATTTAAATAATTATGTGCTCTAATAACAGCATCCTTATCAATTAGTGCTAACCTGAACTGATACTGAATATCTTTGTTTCTTCTTCTGCCACTGTAATCGTAACTTTTTAAAAGTCCGTCTCCTCTAATTATTCCTGATAGATAGCCTTTCATATATAAATCACTTTCTTGCGGAGTCGTTATTAACTTGCCGATCCCGTGGACAGCATTGTTCTTAGTTAAATAAGGCCGCCTTAATCGCCCAGACATTCTACCAAGAGTATATTTCCATCCTCTCGTAGAAAACCACCTATGATCTGAAGAGCATACTATTTCAATTCCTCCATCCATAATAATCTTAATGGCTGGTTTCCTAGTCCGCCAATGTGCTAATACCTCTGTTACCTCGTAATAATAGTATCCAGTATTTTCGTCTTTTCTAACTCCGTATATTTTGTCACCAACTTTAAGATCTCTTAGCAATTTAGTAGTGCCATCAGCCATAAGAATCAAGGTTTCTCCATCTAGGCAATAAATACAACCATGCTGGCAGCCCACATAAGGATTTATCACAAAATCCGAATCTGGTAATCCAGATTTGGTAATAATTGACTTAGCTTTTATTTCTTTAATTTTCATAAACTTTATTTTCTTTATAAATGAAAAGGGCTATTTTTACAAGTTATTTCTCTAAAATAAAAAACGAGAGGAAGAAGAAAACTTTTGAATTTTCTGTTGCCTCTCGGGTGGGAATTTTAGGGGTTTTTAGAGAGTTGAACTATTAGTTCAATTGCTCCTTCTTCGCTACTTTCTTGCTGTGGAATTAGTTCTGAGTGGCCTAGTGGGAAAACGAATCTGTGGCGCTTAGGAACATAAGGAATTCCTAATGCTGATTTAAGAGGAACGAATCTGTCTTTCTTGCCAGCGATAAGGAAAACTTCGCATTTTAAGGGAGGGTCACTATTGATTCTCTTCAAAAAATCGCTGTTTGGAAAAGCATCTTTGACGCATTTTATTCGCCACAAAAACATTTTTGTCCAGGGTTTTAAGTATCTTTCATCGATTCCTTGATTTGGCGTTCCAATGAGGATTAGTTTTTTGACATGATTTAACTTTGGTGTGATGGCCCTAGCAATCAACCCTCCCATGCTGTATCCGATAACTATAGTTATCGGCTCAATTTTTCCGTCCAAAGTTTCAATGACTCGTAGGATACCTTTGGTGTATTCTTTCAATGTTTTCCTCCCGAAAACTACTCCCACTAGAAGACTTGGCCCATATCTTTCTAGGTAATCAGGAACAATCCCGATTTCCTTCAATTCTCCGACTATTCGATAGTTTAATTTTGCCAACCTTTGAGTTCCTTTTTGACTTGAGTATCCATGTATGATTAATATGGCCGTTCCAAATCACCCCTTATTTTGTGCTGCCTATATTATACAATCTTACCGTTATTCTGTCAATTATAAACCTATTAAAACACCCCACCGAGAAAATCTCGATGGATTGTTTCTAAAAAATGGTAATATTTTTGTCTAAAATAATAAAGGCGAAACCATTGGGATGCAGGGGTTTCGCCAGAGAAATTGAGGTTAGCTTCATTAGCTTTCCACGACTATCATAGTACCGGTGGAATTGACGGCTTTAATTTTTCTGATGCCTTTGGAAACAATTATTCTTAGTTCGTCCTCGCTCTCTGCCACAACTTTGGCGATAATGTCATAAGCGCCGTAAACTATGAAAGCTTCTTGGACTCCTTTAGTTTTTCTGATTTCTTCAAGAACCTCTTTCTCTTTGCCACCGCCTTCGGTCTGAACAGTCACAAAGGCTATCACCATCTTATATCACCTCCTCTTTTTTGACCTCCAAAATAAAAATACCACACTATTGATATTAGGTCAAGATTCTAAATTAAATTAGCGGGAAATAGTTCCCGCTAATTTTTTATCTCGAATGGACTCTTTTAAAAAATAAAAACCGAGTTTTCTCGGAAAAAAGAATGGGAGGGAAGGTTTTATAATCTTACCTCTCTCTAGAGTAGGCG
>PFRL01000001.1:3258-11890 GCA_002788555.1 Parcubacteria group bacterium CG_4_9_14_0_2_um_filter_35_11
GGATGAGCGAATCAGTGAGATTCGTAAGCCGGCATAGATTAGTCTGGGCCCTAACAAGTTCTTAGAACAGCAATGATGGCAGGTTTTCCACCTTTGATGACCTCATTAGGATCAAGTTTTGGGCTGAGTATTTCCGTATACACCCTATACCAGTAACTTCACCTTCTTTCTCCAAGAGGAAGTAAACCTTCCTCCCAAGAGCATGTTAAGTTGCTCTGCTTTTAGTATATTCCTTATTTAAAAATTTGTCAAGACTTGAGGCTTTCTACAATCCCGGACAGTTTTTGGCTGGTCGATAACCCGCTTTTTCCGCTTCTTCCCTTGAATTAAAGTAGATTTTATTTTCTTCTTTAATTTGTTGGGCTCCGGGGCACCAAGGAAAATGATAAACAGTTCCGTTTTTACTACCGACAAATTGCTGTTGTGTTTCTTTAGAAGATGATGGTTGTTTTCCCTGTTCCTTTACATTTTTTTCTTGCTGCTGATTAGTTGTCCCTTGGGTGGGTGAGGCTCGAAGTTCTTCTAAAGGAATTTCTTCAATTTTCATTGTTTCTTGGGTAGTTAATTTTGAAGAATTTCCCAATAACCATCCCCCACCAAAACTTATCAAGGAGATTAAAATAACTCCTATCACTAAAACAATATCAGATTCATTCCGCTTGACCCCGTTAGATATTTTTGAGAGTAAGTTCCTCATAAATTTAATTTATTTTTTTAAAAATGGAACAAATAATATAAGAGAGTTTTAATAATAATTATCTAACGGGGTTGAAAAATTGGATAAAGTTTGATATCATATAATGAGTTTATTCGTATATTCCTAAAGATTTCCAAATTCGTAGTAATATGGCAAAAACTAAATCAAAGGGGTCAACACAACTAGGGAGAGATTCTATTTCTAAAAGATTGGGAATTAAACTTTTTGATGGGCAGGTTGCTAAGACTGGCAATATTATTGTCCGCCAAAGAGGAACTAAATTTCTGCCAGGAAAAAATGTAAGACGGGCCAAAGATGATAGCTTATATGCAGTGAAAGAAGGAAAAATAAAATTTAGAACTATTAGAAAAATTAGTTTTAACAGTAGGAGAAAAACAATAAAAGTAGTAGATATTCTTTCCCAGCCGAAAAATCCGAGTAAAAAATAAATTTTAATTATCTTTTTTCTATTTGCTCCGATTTTGGATACTCTCAGCCGCAATTAATCCGGTTACTGCCGCTCCTACGATTCCCCTACTTATGCCAGCACCGTCTCCTATCGTATAGACATTAGAAAAATTTGTCCGCATCTCATTATCTACATCAACTTTTAAAGAATAAAATTTAATCTCTGGCGCATATAGGAGCGTTGAATCTCCGGCTACTCCGGGGATTATTTTATCAATTTGCTCAAGGGCATCCACTATATTGTCAACAATCCTGCCGGGATAGGCTAAAGTTATATCTCCCGGAACAGCGGTTTTAAGAGTTGGTTGTAAAACCACATTATTTTTAATCCTCTTTAGAGTACTTCTTCTGCCCCATTTTAGATCTTTCAACCTTTGTAAAATAGGATTATTTCCTCCCAAGGCAGTGGTAATCTTGGCCAAACTTCTTCCCCACTCATTTGGTTTTTTAAATGGTTCAGTGAAGGTATAATGTCCGAGGAGTGCAAAATTAGTATTTCTGGTTTTTCGTTTGGGATTAGTATGACCATTAACTAAACAAAAATCGTCATAATTTTCTCGCATTACTTCTCCCTGAGGACAGGTACAAAATGTTCGCAAATAATCATCGTGCTTTTTCGTCATTATTTTAAGTTTTGGGTCATATAAGACCGAGGTAATCTCCTCCATTATCGAAGAGGGAACTTCAACTCGCACTCCAACATCTATTCCTCCTTCGCCTTGGTGGTCCTTAAGTTTTATATGAGATTTCTGGACTATTTTCTCTAACCATTTTGCTCCTTCACGGCCCACCCCCAGTACCAAGTAGCGGTAGTAAAACTCTTTTCCTCCTCGGGTTTTTATTTTCTTTCCTTGAACTTCAATAGCCTCGACTTCGCTCTTTGGATAAATCTTAATACCGTTTTTTATTAAATAATTTTCTATACTTTTTATAACTTTGGGAAGTTTTGATGTCCCAATATGCCTTTGCTTTAAAGGAACCAATTCTATAGCGGCAGAATTTGCTTTCTTCTGAAATTCTTTTATCTTATCAACATTAGTGCCATATATTTTTTTCGAGGCACCATGTTTTAAAAAAATCTTCTCTACTTTTGCCATCTCTTTGGCTAATTTTTCTGGAGTCATTATGTCTAAAAAATTCCCACCGACCTCAAAAGTGGAAGGATAATCTGGATTGATAAAATTCAATTTACCATCCGATAGGCCTCCGGCTCCTCCTACTCCACAGGTAATATTACAAGGATTACATTTAAGGCAATAAGTTTGGTTAAGATTATTGGGGCAAATCCTTTCTTGGATATCCTTTCCTTTCTCAAAAAGAGCTACTTTTAATTTAGTTTTGGCTAAATGATAGGCGGTAAAAAGTCCTCCTGGTCCACTACCAATAATAATTACATCGTATTTCATACTCTTTTTAAGCAGGCCTTAATAAATCCTCTGAATAAAGGATGAGGAGTTAGTGGTCGGGATTTAAACTCGGGATGAAATTGGGTAGCTACAAAGAAAGGATGATACATACCTCTTTTGCGGTCTCTAAATTTGCGAGGCGAATTTGAAGTAGGAAGTTCTATTATCTCTACCAGGTTTGTTTCGGGGTTTATCCCGGCTATAACCAGACCTTTCTGCTCTAATTTTTCTTTGTAGGTATTATTTAGTTCATAACGATGTCTATGTCGTTCAGAGATTAAACGGTTTTTGTAGGCTCTTAAGCTTATTGTCTTTGGTGCGATTTTACAAGAATATGCTCCCAGTCTCATTGTTCCGCCATATTCTTTTTTGGATAAAAGCTTTTTTTGCTCCTCCATCAAATCAATGACCGGATATTTAGTTTTAGGATTAATCTCGGTGGAGTTAGCGCCTTTTAAGCCGCAAACATGCCTGGTAAATTCTACTACGGCCAGTTGCATTCCAAAGCAAAGTCCCAGATAAGGAATTTTTTGAGTTCGGCAGGTCTTGATAACCTGAATTTTACCTTCGGTTCCTCTTTGGCCGAATCCTCCTGGCACAATAATTCCATCAAATTTTCTAAGTTCAGATAATAATTTTGGTCTTTTCTCATAATCCTCGGTGTCAAGCCAGGTAATTTCTGGTTCTGCCTCAAAATAATAACTGGCATGTTTTACTGCTTCGATGACTGAAATGTAAGAATCCATCAGAGTAAATTTGCCCGACCTAAAATATTTTCCAGCAATACCAATCTTAACTTTTCTTTGAGGTGCTTTAATTGCTCTTACCATTTTTTCCCATCTTGTTAAATCTTTCTTTTTAGGCCTCAACTGAAACTTATTTAAAATTTTTTGAGATAACCTCTCTTTTTCAAAGCTTAGAGGTACTTCGTAAATCGACTTAATATCAGGAGCTGAGACAACATCTTCTTTTTTAATATTGCAAAAAGTAGAAATTTTCTCTTTCCTTTTCTCGTCAACTGGATATTCAGAACGAGCAATAATAATATCTGGCTGAATACCAGCAGAGTTTAGTGTTCTGACGGCATTTTGAGTAGGTTTTGTTTTCATCTCGCCAACACTTTTTGGTACCGGTAAATAACTGACGAGGATAAAAAGAACTCTACCAAGATATGACAATCTCATCATCCTGGCTGCCTCAAGAAATAAAGCGTTTTGGTACTCCCCGACTGTGCCCCCAATTTCGATTAGGACAAAATCGGCCCCAGTTTTTCTTCCTACTTTTTTTATCCGTCGGATTACTTCGTTAGGAATGTCTGGAACAACTTCAACACAACGACCATTATATTCTAAATTTCTTTCTTTTTTAATTACTGCTTCATAAACCCTACCAGTGGTAATGTAGTTATCGTCATAAATATTTCTATTCAAAAATCTTTCATAATTTCCGATATCCTGGTCGCATTCTGTGCCATTATCTGTCACAAAAACTTCGCCGTGTTCAGTAGGATTCATTGTCCCTGCATCAACATTGATATAAGGGTCAATTTTTATAGCAGTCACTTCAAATCCTCGAGACTGAATAATAGTTCCGATAGAAGCTATAGCAATGCCTTTTCCTATGCCGGACATTACTCCTCCACAAACAAAAACATATCTTGCCGTCTTTTTCATAAAATTTATTTTGCTGCTATTTTTTTCTCTTTCTTTTTTGATTCTTTTAAAATATTAACTTTTATTTTCGTTTCAATATTATCTCCAAGATTAATCTTTACTGGGAATTCGCCAATTTTATCAATTGATTCTTTCAACAAAATCTCATTTTTAGAAAGACTAAATCCTTCTGCCTTTAAGGCTTTAACAATTTTTTCCTGATTTATCTTTTCGAATAATTCTCCCTTGATTCCGGTTTTTACTTTTATTTCAAGACTAAAATCTTTTACCTTTTCTCTTAATTTCTTTTTTTCTTCTATAATTTTCTCTTTTTCTTTTTTTATAATTTCTACCTGTTTTTCTCGCCAAACCATATTAGCCTTTTTAGCAAGGATTGCTAATTTTCCGGGAATTAAAAAATTCCGAGCGTAACCGGGCTTCACATTTTTCAAGTCAAATTTTTTACCAAGTTTTTTTACATCTTTTAAAAGAATAATTTTCATAATTTAGAAAAATTTTTATTAAAATGTTATCTGTTTTTTTTCAGCAGAATAGGTGGAGAAAACAAAAATGGAGAAAGGATATAGAGTTTGGAAAACCCCGAAATCAAGGCGAAAAAAGAAATGAGAATAAAAAGGGTAAGAGTCAAAAAATTACTTGTCTTAATACTCCTCTTTTTAACCGGTAAGGCAAAAAACTCTTTTTTTCTTAAAAATAAACTAAGAGGAATGAGTATTCCAGCTGCCCAAAAGAATTGAAAGGGTAAAAGGTAAAAAATGTCACCAAAGGTAGTTGCCGCCCCTTTTCCACCGCTAAAACCAAGGAAAATTGACCAGTTGTGACCTACGATAGCCGCAATACCAGAGAGAACCATTACCCATCCTTTGCCTGATAATGTTTCGGCGAGCATTATAGAGATTGCTCCTTTGGAAAAGTCCGTCAGGGCAACAAGAAGGCCAGGAAACTTTCCTACTTCTCTAATTGTCGAAGCGGTACCAAGGTGACCATTTCTGACTTTCTTGATAATATCTACCCCTTTAATTTTAGCGATCAGATAAGCCGAGGGGAAAGAGCCCAAAAGATAGCTAATCCCAACTGAAATTAAATCCACTATTTGCATATATCATTAATATCTTACATCTTTTTACAAACTCCTTCAATTGAAGCCTTTAAAAAAAATTTATAAAAACCTCTTAAATTCCAATGAGAAATTTCAAGATTATTTCTTTTTAGTTCTTTTTTAAGCTCGCCTTCGCTAAAAAGTGAAGATGGCTGATCAAAATATCTCGCCAAAGGAAGATTATAAAATTTTGCCAATGGTTCCTTAAAAATAAAATAGCCGCCTTTCTTTAAAACCCTGGCCGCCTCTTTTATCACTTTCTGCCACTCAGAGATATGGTGCAAGGTGGCAAACATAAACACACCATCAAATTTTTTATTTTTAAAAGGGAGACTGCGGGCATCAGCCACCTTTACTTTAACATCATCTAGATTACTCTTTATAATTTCTCTTTTTGCTTTTTCGATTGCTAATTCATCAATGTCAACACCAACTAATATTTCTGGTACAAAAAACTCTTTAATAATTCTTAGACTATATCCATCATTGCAACCAATTTCCAAAAAAGAAGAATTTCTGGGTAGAGAAATCTTTGAAAAAAGACCATGAAGCCCAATTTTCTGAATAACTCTCCCAAAAATAAGATTATTGAATTTTACTACCGTAGATTTTAGATTATCCATAAAAACTTTAAGGTTATCTTACCTTGCAGGATTTAAACTCTGGCTTTATTTCCCGAACTATTCTTTCAATGTCACTCCTTGGAAGGAGAGGTAAAGTTTTTATCTTGGGATTAATTATCTCTTTATCCAATTTTACTTCCTGTAAAAAATATCTTCTGGCTGGGCTTATCCATTTAACTATCTTTAAAATATCTTCTTTTAAAAGTCCGGGGGCTACCGTTGTCCTAAATTCATACTCTATTTTTTCTTTTTTTAAAAGGTTAATAATTCTTTCAATTTTAGCAACACTATCCTTTGCACCACTAAGAAAATCGTATTTTTCTTTTGGTGCTTTAATATCCATAGCTATATAATCTAACAACTTCCTCCTTATAAGTTTTTCTAACATTTCTGGGTTAGAACCATTGGTATCAAGTTTTACCAAAAATCCCAATTTTTTAATTTCCTTAACAAATTCTGGTAAATCTTGATGAATTGTTGGTTCGCCTCCACAGACCACTACGCCGTCAAGAAGATCTTTTTTTCTTTTTAGAAAATTAAAAAAATCAGCTTGAGATATTTTTGGCTGATTTTTCATCTTTGCTGGTAAAACAAGTTCAGTTGAGTAACAAAATGGACAACGAAAATTACAGCCCATCAAAAATACAGTAGTGGCAATCTTGCCAGGATAGTCAATCAGGGTTGTTTTTTGAAGGCCGCCAATTTCCATTTTGAAAATATAATTAGAAATAAATATAATTAGAAATATAAAAAAACCTAAAAATAGGTTGGGAAGTTCTTTAAACCTTCAGTTCTTTAAACCTTCAGTTCTTTAAACCCTTACCTTGAAAGTCTCTCTTCCTCGAAATTCCTCTTGTTTTCCTTTATTCCACTGCTGGACCGGCCGCAAGTAGCCTACTATTCGTGAATAAACTTCACAAGTCTGAGGTACAACACATTTTGGACAGGTAAAGTGTTCGCCTGAAATATAACCGTGCACCGGACAAACAGAGAAAGTTGGAGTAAAAGTTATATAGGGTAAATGATATTTTTCAAAAATTCTTTTTAAAAGTTTTTTTAGTATCTTGGGATCGTTAATTCTTTCTCCCAAGAAAAGATGTAAAACTGTTCCGCCTGTATATTTTGTTTGAAGTTTATCTTGTAACTCTAAAGCTTCAAAAATATCATCGGTATAATTTACCGGTAGTTGACTTGAATTTGTATAATAAGGGACTTTATCTCCTGCTGTTATAATATCAGGATATTTTTCTTTATCAATCTTGGCAAGACGATAAGAGGTTCCTTCGGCAGGAGTTGCTTCCAAGTTATACATATTTCCATCTTCGGTCTGATATTCAATCATTCTTTCTCTCATAAAGGTAAGAACTTCTTCAGCAAATCCTCCTCCTTTTTTAGTTCCAATATCTTGTTTTACCTGTCTAAAATTTAAAAGTGCTTCATTCATTCCGATGAGTCCAATAGTGGAAAAATGATTTGCCCAATATTCTCCCCTCATCTTTTTCACGCCTTCAAGATAATAGCGAGAGTAAGGATAGAGTCCTTTTTCAGTAAGTCTTTCAATTGCTTTTCGTTTTATTTCAAGACTCTCTTTGGCTAAACTCATTAGATGATTTAGTTTTTCAAAAAATTCTTTTTTGGTCTTTGTAAGGTAGCCAATGCGAGGCATATTTATTGTTACGACACCAATACTTCCTGTCAAAGGATTGGAACCAAATAATCCCCCTCCCCGGTGATATAATTCTCGATTATCTAATCTTAATCGGCAACACATCGATCTTACATCTTCAGGTTTCATGTCCGAATTAATAAAATTGGAAAAGTAATTTACTCCGTATTTTGCGGTAGCTTCCCACAAAGGTTCCAAGACACTATTATCCCAATTAAAGTCTTGGGTAATATTCACCGTAGGAATCGGGAAAGTAAAAGGTCTTCCCCTAGCGTCTCCTTCGATTAACCCCTCGTAAAAAGCTCGATTGAACATATTCATTTCTTCCTGAAAATCGCCATAGATTTCCTTTTGAGGCTGTCCGCCAATAATTACCGGCTGATTGGCCAAGGTTGAAGGAGGATTAATGTCAATGGTTACATTAGTGAAGGGGGTCTGAAAACCAACTCGAGTAGGAATGGCACAGTTAAAAAGAAACTCTTGAATTGCCTGTTTTACTTGCTGATAATTCAAATTGTCATATCTAATAAAGGGGGCAAGAAGAGTGTCAAAGGAACTGATTGCCTGAGCTCCGGCGGACTCCCCCTGCAGAGTGTAAAAGAAATTAACTAATTGCCCAAGGGCGGTCCTGAAGTGTTTTGGTGGTTTTGATTCCACTTTTCCAAAGACTCCTCGAAAACCTTTTAAAAGTAAATCGTATAAATCCCAACCGCAACAATAAGCTCCCAAGGTCTGGAGATTGTGAATATGAATATCGCCCTCCTGGGCTGATTTTCTTATTTCCGGGGGATAGATTTTATTTAACCAATATTTCTTTATAATAGCGGAGGAAACATAATTATTTAAACCCTGCAGAGAATAAGCCATATTGCTATTCTCATGGACCTCCCAGTCAAGCTCTCCCAAGTACTGGTCCACCATACCAACCGCTTCCTCAGTGGCTTTTTTGGCTTCTCTAATTCTTCGGTGTTGTTCTCGATATAAAATATAAGCTTTAGCA
>PFRL01000001.1:12032-27637 GCA_002788555.1 Parcubacteria group bacterium CG_4_9_14_0_2_um_filter_35_11
GTTCCGTAGCTTCCAGCGCCTTTAGGATAGCATGTCCAATCTTCTTTTGATTAAAATCGACAATGTCCCCATCCCTTTTTTTAACTTGGGTAATTTTGGACGGCATAATAATTTGAAAATATTTCTATTATAATTTTATTTCGGCGGCAAGAATACCCTGCCTCTTTGGGCGGTCGGGCGGATAACAGCCGAAAGAATTTGTCCCGTTCGTAACGGGATACCCCGCAGCTTGCTGCGGGGAAGAGTTCATTTTTCTCTTTTAGTTCTTCTTTTTCTTAGAAAAGCGGGAATCTCCCATTCATCCTCTTTTTGCTCTTTTTCTTCAACTTTTGGCGGCTGAATATAATTTTTTGGTTTAATTTCGGGAATGTTACTAAGGCCGGTGGCAATAACCGTTGCTTTAACTTCTCCCTTTTTAAGATTTTCATCTATGACTGCTCCAAAAATTATCTGGGCCTCTGGATCGGCGGCTTTGGTAATAAGCCTTGCTCCCTCATCCACTTCTTTCATTGCAAGGTCCTCGCTGCCAGAGATAGTAAATAATATCCCTTTTGCTCCATCTATAGAGACTTCAAGTAGTGGAGAATTTACTGCTTCTTTGGCGGCGTTTTCCATTCTTTTTTCGCCTTTCGCCTTGCCAATACCCATTAGAGCCCATCCCGAACCTTTCATTATGGTTTTTACATCGGCAAAATCTACATTAATAATACCTGGTTTTACAATGATATCAGAAATTGCCTGGACGCCCTGAGCCAAAACGTCGTCAATAATAGAAAAAGCATTAAGTAAAGTTGTTTTCTCGTCAATAATCCCTAGGACTTTGTCGTTGGGTATAACAATTAAACTATCAATTTTGTCTTTAAGATCAGTAAGGCCCCTTTCGGCAACCTCTGCCCTCTTTTGTCCTTCAAACGAAAAAGGTTTGGTGATAATAGCAATTGTCAAGGCTCCTAGGTTTCGGGCGATTTCTGCTACCACAGGTGCGCCTGGTGTTCCCGTTCCTCCTCCCAGGCCACAAGTAACAAAAACCATGTCGGCTCCTTTTAGAGCTTCTTCGACTTCCTCTCGAGACTCTTCAATTGCTTCTCTTCCTAATTCAACATTCATTCCTGCTCCAAGACCACGAGTGGTATTTTTCCCAATTAAAATTTTTTCTGGAGCACCACAATAATGAAGAGCTTGGGCGTCAGTATTAATTCCAATAAATTCTACGCCTTTAATTTTCTTGGCAACCATCCGAGAAACAGCATTACAACCACTGCCACCAACGCCAACTAATTTAATTCTAGCAAATGATTCAATGTCGGGTTTTACTTGAGGCATAAAAAATAATTTAACGAAAATTTAGAAAACATTTTAGCATAAAAAAACAACCTCGACAAGTCTTTTACTTTTAGTATCTATTTAAGGAAGTAATCCTTCGATCCATTTTCTAATCCTCGAAAAAGTTTCCCCAACTTTCATTTTCTTGTGGGGTTTTTCTTCTTTGAGCTCCCATAATAAAAGTCCTACTGCGGTAGCAAAGGAGGGATCATCAATTTTATCAACAATACCTTCCACATCTTTGGGAAAACCAATTTGACATGGCAAATGTAATTCTCTTTTTATCAAATCTTCTATTCCTGGCATTTTAGCTCCACCGCCAATAACCACCACCCCTGCCGGTAATAGCCTTTCTCTTCCTATTTTTTTCAATTCTTTATTAACCAATTCTAAAATTTCAATATTTCTGGCTTCAATTACATCAGCTAATTTTCTTCTTAAAATAAATTTCTCTTCTCCTCCCAGCTCTTTTAAGTTTATTTCTTCTTGCTTTTGAACACCATTTACATTGGCAAAGCCATATTTTAATTTCAATTTTTCAGCGCTATCAATCGGTAACTGGAAAGCAATAGCAACATCGTTGGTAATATGGGAAGCACCAATTGGTAAAGTAGATGCTGAGAGCAAATCGCCATCTTCGAAAACGCAAAGGCCTGTAGAACCTCCCCCAAGATTTAAGACAAGACATCCTAATTCTTTTTGTCGTTTTGAGAGAACCGCTTCTGAGCCAGCTAAGGTAGAAAAAACAAGATCTCTAACGGTTATTCCATTTTCTTCGATTGCTTTAACAAGATTGCTAATATAAGGAGTGAATCCAAAGATTATTTCTGCCTCTACCTCTAATCTGACTCCGTGCATGCCACGGGGATCCTTAATACCCTCTTCTTTATCAAGAATGAATTTTCTTGGTAAAACATGTAAAATTTCTTTATTTTTAGGTAGAGAGATAGCTTCTGCTGCTTTTATCACTCTATCAACATCTTCTTGGGAAACCTCTCCATCAGCCCGAGAAACAGCTACTACACCCCGGGAAGTAGTAGATTGAATATGACTTCCGCCAATACTACAGATAAGTTCTGGAATCTTCTCCCCAATCTTTTTTTCAATTTCTTCAATATTTTCTCGAATGGAATTTGCCGCATCTTCTATATCGAAAATTTGCCCTCTTCTTATGCCTTGAGCGTCGGACACATGGGTAGCGATAATTTGAAGTGGTAAATTGGATAATATTTCTCCGGCTACTGATCTTATATTACAAGAGCCGATATCCAGAGCAAAAAGGTAATTTCCTTTTGGCATAAATTTAAAAAATTTTTGAAATCAACTAAAAAAGGATTATTTTTTTTCTTCTTCCTCTTCTTTCTTTTCTTTTCCGACAACGCCGATTTCTTCAGGCTTTATCTCTTCGGGTACTGCTTCTATTTTTTCTTCCTCTGCCTTTCCGACCAGAACTACAATATCCTCAGTATCGGCTAAGATTTTAATATCTTTGGGAAATGATAAATCTTTAATCTTTGTCGAGTCATACAATTTGGTAAGCGAAGAAACATTAACTTTAATGTGGGCAATAAGATTTTTGGGAAGTGCTTTAATTTTGATTTCATGAAGGTTTTTAATCAATACTCCTCCCAAGTCTCTTTGGGCTGGTGCTTCTCCCTCAAAAATTAAAGGCACGGTCACCTCCACTTCCCTATCCATAGGAAGTTGATAGAAATCTACATGGAGAAATTTCTCAGAAAGAGGGTCTTTTTGAATGGCTCGAATTAAAACAGGATATTCTGAAGTTTTTTCTTTTTTTTCTAATTTAAAATTTATAACCGTTCCTTCCCCTGTTTTCTGCCAAGTTCTTTCAAAATCTTTATAATTTACTTTTATTGGTAAACTTCCTATCTCTTTTCCATAAACTATACCAGGAAGATAATCATTCTTTCTTAAAATATTCGATTTTTCTCCTCTCTCTTCACGGAATTTGGCATTTAAAGTTAGCATAATAAATTAAAAAGAGTTTATCTTAAATTTTATAAAATAATTTCATTTTTTTTACGATTACTTTTTCTATCGCTTTGATAACCTGAGGTGCTAATTTATAAGGAGCGACCTCTTGGGGATTATCTTTTAAACTTTTCTCTAATACTTTCCTCCAGGCAAGCCTGATTTCGGTATTGAGGTTAATTTTTACTATTCCCTTTTTAACCGCTCCTTTTATTTGAGAAGAAGGTATGCCAGAACCACCGTGTAAAACTAAAAAAACCCACTTACCTACCCTACTTTTTATCATAGAAAGTCGTTTAAGGTCAAGCGAGGGCATTTTTTTATATATCCCATGAATATTCCCAAAGACTGGAGCTAAGGCATCAACACCTGTCTCTTTCACAAATAGCTGGGCTTCTCGGGGTAAGGTCATATCTTTTACCTTGATTTTTGCCATTTCTCGATGAATCTCTGATGTCCCTCTCAAAAATCCCAATTCCCCCTCTACTAATACCCCTCTTTTTTTAGCATAGCTTGCTACTTTTTTCGTGATTTTAATATTTTCTCTAATTGGTAAAGAAGAACCATCAAAGTGAACCATCTCATATCCGGCATCTATCGCTTTTTTTAAATGGTCAAAAGATTTACCATGGTCTAAATTTAAAATTACTGGGAATCCCAATTCTTTCTCTACCTCTTTTTTTATCGCTACTGCGAAATTTAATCCTAAAAAATTACTCTCTCCTTCCGAGGTTCCCAAGATAAAAGGTTTTTTAAACTTTTTAGCTCCATTAATTATGCCTTTTAATTGGGAAAGGTCCGAAAAATTGAATTGAAAAATGGGAAGGTGTTTTGCTTGAGCGGTTTTAAAAATCTTCTTTATATTCATAGACAATCTCCAAAAAAGGCAGAGCAATTTTGAAGAATCTTTTAATATTGATAGTTTGGCGAGGCTAAAAACTGAATACCCTTAACAGAAGAAATTGATAACCAGACACGTCCAGTAATATATTCCCTTGACACTGCTCCCCAACTTCGTGAATCTGAGGAATGATCTCGATTATCCCCCAAAACAAAAAATTCGTTTTTCTTTAAAGATATCTTAATATTTCCAGGAGTTATTTCCTCAATATAAGGTTCTTTCAAAACTTTCCCTTCCGGAAAATTAAGATTATATATTTTTATCAATCCGTCTTTTATTTCAACGGTTTCTCCAGGCAAGCCAATGATTCTTTTTATGAAAAAATTGGAGGGGTCTTTTGGATAATGAAAAACTACTACCTCTCCCCGCTCTGGCTCGTGGAATCTGTAAGAAATTTCATCAATTAAAAGATATTCACCCGATTGAAAATTCGGCTCCATTGAGGCCCCGCTTACAAAAAATGGTTGAAAAAGAAAATATCTTATCGGAATAACAATAGCTATGGCTATTAAAAATATTTCAACTGTCTCTACAATTGTTCGAAAAAATCCCTTCATAAAAAGAAAAAGTTATAATCTATTCTATCTCAATTTTTATAAAAAATAAAGACCTTGAGAGTTAATTTTTATAATTTTATTATTTTCTTGCCAAACATCGATTCTATTTCTATCATTCCCTTTCCCGGGATTATCTCTCCAATGATATCTGCTTTAAAATCTTTTAATGCCAAAAGAATCTTGGCGGTATCTCGAGGAGTAACCGTTACTACAAATCCAATGCCACAATTAAAAGTTTTGTACATTTCCTTATCAGGAACCCCTTTTTTGTAAATCTCTTTAAATATTTCTTGAGGATATAATTGGTGATTTTTTCTTATTATGGCACTAGCTCCTTTTAAAAAATCTTTTAATTTAGTAAAGGCGCCGCCAGTAATATGCATCATACCATGAATATCAAAACGCTGATTCAATTTATAAATTATGTCCCAATAGATATTGGTAGGAAGGATAAAATCGGATTTAAATTTTCCATTGAAAATCTCTCTTATCTTGGTAAAACCATTGGAATGTAAGCCGTTACTTTGAATCCCAATTATTTTGTCACCTATTTTGGCTAAGTTAGGTTTTCGCTTTTTAATAAAGCCTGACACTGTAAGACTTATATCAATTCCGTTAATATTATTTTGTACAGAAGTCTCTTCTCCGGTAATAGCAATTTTTCTTTTTTTACATTCCTTGACTAAGGTTGTTATAATTTCAAAAATCGGCCGTTTATCCTCTTTGGGCAGGGCAATATGGTTTTGAAGTTTATAGGGTCTGGCCCTGACGATTGCTAAATCATTAAGGCTCATGGATAGGGCGTCCAAGACGGCGTTTTTGAAGGTTCTTTTCTGCCAGTAATAAACTCCTTTTGTTCCAATTCAATGGAGAGAAAAGAAGTGCTCTAAGTCTGTCGGATTAATTTTAGAATTTCTTTTTTATAAGGCTTTGTCGGGTCGTACATATTATTAAAATTATAACAAAATTAAATTTAAAAAGCCCAACAATTTATCGGGGCTTTTTAAATTATTAAAAAGAGAATTTGTTCTTTTAGTATTACTATTTATTTTATGTCCTTAACTTTCTTAAGAATTATTGCGTTCAAGATAAGGGCAAAAGTAAAAAAATATCGCTCCGAAAAAACAAGGGATCAAACTATAAATTGAGTTATAATAATCTTTTTTATAATTATCTCTTTGACCACTGAGGAGCGCGTCTGGCTCCTTTTAAACCAAACTTTTTCCTTTCCTTTTCCCGAGGGTCTCGGGTTAAGTATCCTGCTGATTTTAAGATTCCTTTTAATTTTTCGTCTATTTGAAATAATACTCGGGCAATTCCCAATCTTATTGCCTCAGCTTGTCCTCTTTTTCCTCCTCCTCTGACCCGAGTTTCAATTTTAAACTTATTTTCCGAATTAGTTTTTTTCAAAGGCGAGAAAATAATGTTTTGAAGTTCAAAGTCAGGAAAATAAAGCCGGGCTTCTTTTTTATTAACTAAAAAAATTTTCTCCTTTGGATTTTGGAATATCCTGACACGGGCACTAGCTGTTTTTCTTCTGCCGATTGCCTCAATGTATTTTTCAACCTCTTTCTTTTGTTCTCTTGAAGGAGCTTTCTCCTCTATTTTTTTTCTTTCTTTTTTTGTCCTCTCTTTACGGCCAACTTTTTTTGTCTTAAGCTTTTTTTGAGAAGTAGTCTTTGACATGTTTTGACAGATTAAATATTATTTTATTTTTAATCTTTTGATTCTTTGCTTTTGTAATCTATTTTTGGGAAGCATACCCAAAACTGCTCTTTTTAAAACCTCTGCTGGATTTTTTTTGATAAGTTCTTCAAGGGTAATCGTCTTTAACCCCCCTGGATAGCCAGAGTAATGATAATAAATTTTTTCTTTCAATTTTTTGCCAGTAACTTTAATTTTATCAACATTTTCTACTTCCACTATCTCTTTACCAGATTTTTCTGGTCGGAAATTCGGCTTATCCTTCCCTTGAAGAATTTTGGCAATCTCGCTGGCAAGTCTACCTAAAATTTTATTTGTAGCATTAATTTTCATAAATCACTACTAATTATTTATCCTCCGTAGCCCTCCTTAGCCAAGGCGACGGAGGGTGAAGGATGGGCGAATTTTTTACAAATATACGAATTGAATATTTGTACTGGGACTATTTTACTAATTCTATCTTAACCATTCTTGCTCTGTCGGTTGCTCTCCTCCCAATTTTGGTAAGTCTCGTATAGCCACCTTTTCTTTCTTTTAATGAAGGACTAATTTCTTTAACTAATTTTTGGACTATTTTTTCTGAGAAATATTTTCTTAAATTCCTTATTGCTGCTATATTTCCTCTTTTTGCTATGGTGATTTTCTTCTCAATAAACCGTTTCAATTCTTTTGCTCGAGGTTCGGTAATAATGATATGTTCTTTTAAAATTAAATTGCTTCCCAGACTTTTAAATAGGGCTTTGCGCTGATTTATCTCTCGATGGAATTTCCTTCCTTTTTTCAAATGCCTCATATAATAAAAAACAGTATAGGTCTAAAATAATTGGGGACAACTTATTGCTTTAATTCCAAGCTCTTCTTTTTTAATCTTCTTTTTATCTCTTTTATCCCTTTTTCTCCTAGTCCTTTCATCTTGCTAAGATCTTTTTCTTTTATTTTTAAAAGTTTGTTCAGGGTTGTAATGTCATTCTCTTTAAGGGCATTTATAGTCCTAGTCGATAATTTCAAATCTTCCCAGGTAGGCTCTTTTTCTCCTTTCTTTTCTGCTTGGAGCGTGGGTTTTCCCCCAGTAAGGAGTGCTTCACCAATTTTCTCAAGATGTTGAGTTAAGATTCTGCAGGTCTCTTTTAAAGCCCATTCAGGATCAATGCTCCCATCTGTTTCTATTTCCATCTTTAATTTATTATAATCCGTCCTTTTTTCAAACCTTATATTTTCTACCCAGAAAGCTACTTTTCGAATAGGACTGAATATAGCATCAACATATATCACTCCAACTGGAGAGCCCTCTTCTTTAAGTTCTTCTGCCATTACATAACCAAAGCCTTTGCGAACTTGAATTTCCATCTCAAGCTTTGCTCTTGGAGAAGTCAGAGAAGCAATGTGTTGAGATTTATTCACAATCTCAACCTGAGAAGGGGTTTTGATATCTCCGGCTTTCACCTCTTTTTTACCACTTGCTTTCAATTCAATCTTCTGAGGTTCTTCTCCAAAAAGTTTTAACCTTACTTGTTTTAAATTTAAAAGTATATTTAAAACATCTTCTTTGATTCCGGGGATAGTACTAAATTCATTAGATACACCTTTAATTCTAACTTGGGTGATTGCTGCTCCTTCAATAGAAGAAAGTAAAACTCGACGAAGGGTGTTCCCTATAGTAATTCCATAACCGGGGTAAAGCGGTCTTATCTCAAAAAGAATTTTTTTTGCATCTTTATCTAAAATTTTTATAGAATCGGGTAAAGTAATCATAATAAATATAGGTCAAAACTTGTAAAAGAAATTTTAAAAGTGGTTAAAAATAAGAACCAAAATGATTGAGAGTATTATTAAGAATAAAATGCCAAAACTAAGGGAATATTTATTTTTACTCCTATCTCTTCGGACTTTGGTTCTCGAACGACCTTTATAAAACCTTTATCTTTATCAAAAGAAAGCCAGGAAGGGATGTTTTCCGGTTTGATTAAAGAAATAATATTTTTAAAATAGGGAATATTTTTCGATTTTTCTTTTAATTTAATCTCGTCGCCTATCTTTACTTCCTGGGTAGGAATATTAACTTTTTTACCATTTAAAAGAAAATGGGAGTGGGAGATTAATTGCTTGGCACTATCTCGCGACTTTGCAAACCCTACTCTGTAAATAATATTCAAAAGAGATTTTTCTACTCTTTTTAGTAGAATTTCTGAAACATCTTCTCTCCCTCTTTTTTTGAGAATCTCTTTAATAATTTTTTTAAAATGGCGTTCATCTATTCCGTAAATCTTCTTTAATTTTTGAGCTTCTCTTAATTGACTACCGTATTCAGAGATTCTTATCCTTCTACGTTTGGGAGGAAGACCGGGTGGATAGGGTTTTCGCAGAAAGGGACACTTTTGGGAAACACATTTATCTCCCTTTAAAAAAAGTTTTTCTCCAGCTCTTCGGCAAATTTTACATTTCGAATTTTCCATATATCCTACGAAATTACGAATTTTTTACCAATATACTAACCCTACGAATTACGAATTTGTACGAATATACGAATAAAGAATTCGTAAATATTCGTAACCGATTGCCCAATTCGTAAATTCGTATCTAGCAATCGGCTAGACTCTCCTTGGTTTTGGGGGCCGGCAACCGTTATGAGGAATGGGCGTGACATCTTTTACCGAAACAATATTAACACCCCTTGTGGCTAAAGCTCTTAAGGCCGATTCTCTTCCTTGTCCTATTCCTTTAATTAAAACATCTACCTCTTTGATACCTGTTTTATCTATCATATTAGCTGCGAATTCTGCTGTTTTGGTAGCAGCAAATGGTGTACCCTTTTTTGTTCCCTTAAACCCTATCTTTCCAGCGCTTGTCCAAAAAATGACATGACCTTTATCATCGGTAAGGGTCATCATCGTATTATTATAAGTAGACTGAATATAAATTTTACCCTTTTCAATTTTCTTTCTGACTTTTGGACTTATTTCTTTAGTAATCCGTTCTTCGATTTTTTCTCGCTCTTTTAAAAGGGTTTCTTTGGTCGGTTTTATAACACGTTTTTTCCCCATATTATATAAAAATATCTTATAGAATAAACCTCTTTAAAATTGGCATATTAATTGGACCTTGATCTATGTTGGGATAGGTGCCTTTCTCCGTCCACTACTTACAGTTTTTCTCACATTCCCCCTTACTGTTCTTGAGTTATGACGCGTAGCCTGGCCCCGAACTGGTAGGCCTTTGACATGCCTCATACCTCGCCACGAACCAATTTCTTTTAATCTTCTAATATTCATCATTATTTCTCGACGTAATTCTCCTTCTATTTTATATTGTTTCTCTACAATATTTTTCAATTTTTCTAACTCTTGTGAAGAGAGGGTTTCCGTTCTTTTAGAAAAGTTGATTTTTGCTTCACTTAAAATTTTTTTTGCCAAAGATAAACCTACCCCATAAATAGAAGTAAGGGATATTAAAATTTGTTTTTTATCTGGAATATTAACACCAGCAATTCTTACCATAATTAAATCTCCAAATTGCTTTTGCAATTTGGAGGCCACACTTATGTTATTTGTGGTCTCCAAATTTGCCTCTGCAAATTTGGAGAAGTGTTAGCCTTGTCTTTGTTTGTGTTTTGGATTCTTTTTACAAATAACGTAAACCTTGCCTTTCCTTTTAATAATCTTGCAATCTTTACAAATTTTTTTCACCGATGATTTTATTTTCATACCGAAACCGCTATACGAATTTATTCACCCCGCACTTAATACTTGTTAATTATTAAATCTCTGTAATGAATCTGCTTTTAATGATTAATATGACCGGAAGCGTAAACTCGCAGAGATTAAGTGCGGGGCGGGTCTACGCTTTCGGATACGAATAAATTATTCGTATATTGGTAAAAAATTCGTAATTTCGTAGAATTATTTTTTTCGATACACTATCCTTCCTCTGGTGCCATCGTAAGGAGAAACTTCTACATTTACTCGATCCCCTGGTAAAATTCTAATAAAATTTAATCTCATTTTACCAGAGAGATGAGCTAAAATCTCTTTTCCATCAGAAAGTTTCACTCTAAAAGTAGTATTTGGTAACGCTTCGATCACCTCCCCTTCCTTAAAATATCTGACTTTTTTCACCACAAGATTTGTAATTTGTAAATTATATTAGCAAATTCAAAAATAATTATCAAGTCTTCTTTCATCCTAACAGTCCTAATAATCTTTTTATGTCTTGAAGGCTTACTATAAGCATTAAAATTAACAAAATGGCAAAACCTATATTATTGACCAGATTTTCAATCTTAGGATTTATAGGATGCTTTCTGATACTTTCGACAAAGAGAAAGATTAATCTCCCACCATCAAGGGCTGGGAAGGGCAGAATATTTATAATAGCAAGATTTAAAGATAAAATAGCGGTAAATTGTAAAACATAAATCCAACCAAGATTTACCATTTGAGAAACCAAAAGTCCAATACCAATAGGTCCTGTCAATTCTACTCCTTTAAGTGGTTTGCCAACTACTGCCCCTTTTAGAGCTTTAAAAATATATTCCAGCGTGGTCTTTGTTAACCAAAAAGTATTCTCAACTCCTTTTAAAATGGATTTATACCAAGGATAAGAGATTCTCGCGGTTTTGACCATTACTATTCCAATTGGTCCTTCGTCTTGGGGTGGATTTTCTCGAGCGATAACCTTTTTTTCTAAGGTCTGATTTCTTCGTTGCAAAGTTATGACAAGTTCTTGACCCGGATATCTTTCAGTAAAATCTTTAACATCCCAAACCTTTTTTATCTCTTTTTCTTCTCCTGATTCTGGCTCTCGGATTTTTAAAACTTTATCGCCCATTTTTATTCCTGATATTTCGGCAGGAGAATTTTTTGCCACTTCGACAATGGAGATTCCTACATCTCTGGCACCTACTGGAATTTCATCTTTTATCGCCTCAGGTAAACCAATAGAAAAACCAATAGAAAATAAAATTACAGCTAAAAGAAAATTAGCTACCACGCCCGCAAGAACAATGAAAAATCGTGCTTTCAAGCTTTTGGAATAAAAGGAATATGACTCTTTTTTTTCAGGGTCATCTATTCCCTGAATTTTAACAAATCCTCCCCCAGGAAAAAGACCGATAGAATAAGTTGTGTCTCCTTTTTTCTTTTTAAAAATCCGTGGTGGGTAGCCAATACAAAATTCCTCTACCACTAGATTGGTTTTTTTAGCAACAATAAAATGAAAAGATTCATGAGAAATTATTAATATACTTATCACTAAGATAAAAGTGAAAATAGTTAAAAATAGCATATTAAATTTAGCATTCGATTATATTCCAAGCTATTTAAAATTGTAAGATAAGAAAGTTAAAAATAAAACGCAAAGAGAAAAATTAGTCTAATTAACTTATGATTTCTTTAATTTTTCTTTCTTTTAATTCATCAACTTTTATCTGGAATTCATCAATCAATTTTTGAAGTTCGTCTTTACCCCTAAATTTCTCGTCTTCTGAGATTTCTCCTTTTCGCTCCATTTCCTGAAGATTATGCCACGCTTTTTCCCGAATTTGTCTTAAACTTTTCCTCGCCTTCTCGGTCTTTTGATTCAAGAGCTTTACCATTTTCTCTCTGTCTTCTTGAGTAAAAGGTGGAAAACTGAATAACACTCGTCCTTCCTCACTTTTTATATTTCCGCCAAGTCCTGAATTAAAAATAGCCTTTTCAATGTTTTTGATTGAAGATTTGTCCCAAGGCTCAATTGAAATGCTATTGGAATCAGAAAAGGCAAGGGAAGCAATCTCTTTTAGAGAGAGTTTTGAGTCGTAATATTCGACAGAAATATTAGCGATAAGATCGAGAGAGAGTCTGGAACCCCGGAATGCCAAGATTTCTTTAGAAAACCAATCCAGGGTTTTTTGAAATGCCTCTTTAATACTCTTTAGGATATTTTCAATATTAGCCAAGGACATTTTTATTATTATAACGTTTTTTCAATTGATAAAAGGATGGTTTGGGAATCCTGAGGGTTGATTTTTATTTCTTTAACTATACCTCTTATCGGAGTTTCAATTATACCCCAGTTTTTTCCGCTATCTTCAGATTTATAAATCAATTCCCCCATTCCCAGATATAATATATTAGAATTTTTAGGATCAATTGTAAAGCTATGAATTCCGCTTTGCCCTGGAGAAGAAATTATCTTAAGAGCTTCTATCCGGGACCCTTCTTTTTTAAAAAGAGAAAAATCAGAAACAAAATAAGTGCGGTTAATAACAGGGTCGAAAACTATTTTTTTTGCCTGGGAAATATTCATCTTTGTCTTAAATTCTCGGAAACTATTGGCGGCATCATAACTTATCATGATTTTTGCAGGAATTCTCTGCGACCAGTAATTAAAAGGATCTCGTTCTTGAACTGAGAGTAGAACATAAATTTCACCTTTTTGATGGGGGTTTGGAGCAATTTGAGCTATTTTTTGGGAAAAATTCTTTTTTTCTTCCCAGGAACTGCCAAAATCTTCACTTTTTAAAAAATTTCCCTTTTGAGTTCCAAGATATAAAGTATATGGAAAAAAGGGGTCTGCTCCAAAGGCAGAAACTTTGTTGTCTTTTTGAGAGATAAAAATTGGACGAAACGTTTCTCCTTTATTATAAGAAACTAACACTTTATTTCGTCCTATCTCTTCCGAGATAAGGTAAATAATGTCAGGATTCTCTAAAGGAGAAATAACTTCTGAAATGAAAACTGGTTCAGTTTCTGTTTCGAATTTCGTTCCATTTACTTTAAATTTTTTCCCTTTGTTCGTGCTATATAAAATACCACGGGGAGAAGCCAAATAAAGGTTTTGAGGATTTTCAGGATCGAACGACAAAGTTTTGCCGCTTATCACGTTTTCACTAGGAGATTCTATGGCTAACCAATTTTCTCCTCCATTAGAAGACAAAAATAATTCCTCTCCGATAAGTAATTTAATGCCATAATCTTTTTCTAATAAAAATAAGAGTCCTTCAAAGGCAAGGTAGGCTATGAGAAAAGAAATTAATATATATCCTATCTCTTTGAACATATATGTCTACCGATAGGTAGATAAAAATTTATTACTAAAATTAAATTCCTAAAATAAAATTCTCTACTGCTAAGAGCCGAGAAACATTAGAGAATAAAAGAGATTTTTTAGTTTTTTGAACTTTTTTAAGAATATCTTTTAATTCCTCTTCTGAAAAAAAATTCGACTCTTTTTTGATTTCCTCTTCTTTTGATTTAAAAAAAATCTGTTTACTTTTATTTTTTATCAATAAAAGGTCTCGAAACCAGTATTCAGCTATAAAAAGGAAGTCGTCTATTTTCTCTTCTTTTTCTAATTTTTCTGCCATCAACATCCTTTCAAAAATAGAGATATTTTTTATCTTTTTGAGGTTCCCCAAATTTAGATTATAATAAAATAATCTATTTTTGTCAAGAAGGATGTCCTTAGCTACCCCAATTCTGCCGGCGCTAAAATCTAAAATTATATTTATCTTCTCCTCGGTTAATTTTATCCCTTTTTTCTCAATCTCTTTTTTAATAAATATTTTTATTTCTTCTCGCGACAAAGGATAGAATTTAAATATCTCGCACCTAGAAAGAATTGTCTTGGGAAGCACATAGGGAAATCTAGCTACTAAAAAGAAAATTGTCTTACCTCGTGGTTCTTCCAGAACTTTTAAGAGAGCACCGGTAGCTTCCCATAAAAGATTTTCAGCATTATCTATAATAACAATCTTAAAAGGATACGGCGAAGAAAGAGAAAGTTTTTCTCTGATTTCCCTAATTTTTTTAATAGAGAAATCTTCTTCTTTCCCTACTTTCAAAATCCCGGGAAATTTACCTTGGTCAATTAAATCACAAATTTGGGAAGAACATTCTTTTTGAGAAAAATCCAAAAATGTCTCTTTTGGAGCTGGGGATTGAGATAGATATTTTGAAATTTCAATCGCAACGGTTCTTTTCCCTATTTTTGAAGGACCGGCAAAAAGGACGGCGTGAGGAAAACGATCGTAATTTATTAAACGGGAGAATATTTTTAATTTTTTTTGATGACCGAAAATCATATACTTTACTCTTCCCATTCTTCTATAATTAAGGCTTCTTTTGGTTTTGAGGGTAATTTTTGGTAAATCTCCTCGGTAATAAAAGGCATAAAAGGATGTAGTAGTTTTAAGGACCGATATAAAACTTGCCATAAAACCCACCTTGGTGTCTCTTTTTCTTTTTCTAATTTTGCTTTATGAATTCTCCTTTTACAATTCTCAATAGTCTTGTCACAGAATTTATGCCAGAAAAAATGATAAATATCTTCAGCTGCTCGATAAAAATTGTAACTTTTAATGGAATAAGTAATTTCCTTTTCTGTCTTTTTAAGTTCGCTGAAAATCCATTTGTCTTCTTGGGTTAACTTTCGCTTTATTTTTTGAGGATTAAAATTTTCTCCTAGGTTCATAAAAATGAAACGGCTAGCATTCCAGATTTTGTTAGTAAAATTTCTCTGTCCTCTCACTTTGTCTTCTGAAATAATAATATCAGAACTAGTAGAAGTACCAAAAATAAGAGCCATTCGCAAGGCGTCAGCTCCGTAATCTGAAACTACTGCCAGGGGGTCTATAACATTACCTTTTGATTTCGACATTTTCTGGCGGTCTTTATCTCGAACCAAGCCATGCAAAACTACATCATAAAAGGGAATTTCTCCGGTTCGATATAAAGACAACATTATCATCCTTGCCACCCAGAAAAACAAAATATCCCAACCTGTTTCCATTACTGAAGTAGGATAAAAAATCTTAAAATCTCTTTTTCTGGGAAAACCCAGGGCAGCAAATGACCATTGTCCTGAAGAAAACCAAGTATCAAAGACATCTTTCTCGGGAATAAATTTTTTACTTTTACATTTGGGACATTCTTTTGGGCTCTTTTCAGAGATAATAACATTTTGGCACCCTTGGCAATAATAGACTGGGATTCTAACTCCCCAGACAATTTGTCGAGAAATATTCCAGTCATAAATATTTCTCATCCAATTTAAGAAGATTTTTTTATATCTTTTGGGATAGAATTTAACTTTGTCTTTTTTGACCACTTCAATTGCTTTTTTAGCCAGAGGTTGAATTTTGATAAACCACT
>PFRL01000036.1 GCA_002788555.1 Parcubacteria group bacterium CG_4_9_14_0_2_um_filter_35_11
AAGAAATATTGAAAAAAGACAATATTCCACCAGAGTCATTTGAAATTATAATCAGCAACGACCCTTCAATTTTTGAAGGAAAATATTTTATTAGTTTTTGGACTCAAGATAAAGAGTCCGGAGTAGATTATTATGAGGTAAAAGAAGGAGCAGGCAATTGGGAAAAAAATATTAGCCCTTATATATTGCAAGACCAAAGTTTAAAAAGTATAATAAAGGTGAAAGCGGTTGATAAAGCAGGAAATGAGAGGATAGAGATATTCAAACCAAAGAGAAATATATTTCTTGAGTGGTTAGTTTATGTTGGTATTGGTTTAGTAGTAATTTGGATAATGTATCGAGGGATAAAAAATAAAATTTTTAAAAAACCAAGATAATTTTTGGTAGTTTTTGTATTTTATTTTAAAATACCATTAAATGGAAAAGATAAATAAAGGAATAACATTTTTTCTAATAATATTCTTTATCCTCAGTTTTTTGCCAGTCAAAATGAGAGCGGCAGGAGGAGTTTTAAGTTTATCTCCAAGCGGAGGGACTTTTTATTTGGGGAGTACTTTTGATGTTTCTATTTTTGTCGATACCGGAGGCAATAATGTCAATGCTTTTCAGATTGACCTTAAATTTCCGACCGATAAACTTCAAGTTGCCGAACCTTTTATTGGAAAATCAATAATTACTGTTTTGAGCGTTCCTCCAAGTTATTCAAACATCAAAGGAACAATATCGCTTCAAGGAGGAGTTCCTCATCCCGGAATAAAAACTTCGGCAGGCCTTATTTTAACTATCACTTTCCGAGCAAAGGAGCCAGGAATGGCCTCAATTTATTTTTTGAACTCTTCAAAAGTTCTTCTTGACGATGGCTTGGGGACAAATATTTTAGCCTCAACAGTAGGAGCCACCTATAACCTTTCAATTCCTCCGCCAGAGGGACCTTTAATTTCTTCTCCCACTCATCCCGACCAAACAAAATGGTACAAAAACAGCAATCCTACTTTTTTGTGGCAAAAAGAAGAAGGAGTTACAGGTTTTAGTTATATTCTTTCCAAAGACCCGACCACAATTCCCGACAATAAATCTGAAGGAAAAGACAATTCTATTTCTTATGAAAAAATTGCCGACGGACTCTGGTATTTTCATTTAAAAGCAAAAAAGGGTGGTAACTGGGGAGGAATTTCCACTTTTCTTATAAAGATTGATACTGCTCCCCCAGCTGATTTTATTCCGGAGAGTGAATCTCCCTTGCGGACAAGTAATCATCAACCAATTATTTCTTTTTTTACTACCGATAGTGCCTCGGGAATTGACCACTACGAAGTTAAAATAATTAATGTGGGGAAAGCGGGAAAGGAAACCGATGTTTATTTTTTCACTGAAGAGACTAGTCCTTATAAGCTCCCCAAGATTGAATTGGGAACTTATGAGATAATCGTCAGGGCATTTGATAGAGCAGGTAATTGGAAAGATGGGAAAATAAGAATGAGTATTGTTTCTCCTTTTATTTCTTTCATTAAAGATAAAGGAATTGGGATAATGGGAGTTCTTATTTCCTGGCCTCTTGTCTTTTTGATTTTAGCTTTAATATTGGGATTACTTGGATTCTTGATTTATCGGAGAAAAAAAGAAGAGAAAGAAACCCAGAAAAAAATAAAAGATAACCTGGACAATATCAAAGAAAGATTTTCCCAAGAACTTTTTCAGTTAGATGATAAGATTAAAAAAGATATGACAAAAAGAGAAGAGATTAAGCAGGACTTGGAATCTTTAAAGGACGTTGAGAAGGGCGAGATGCCAGGATCTAAAACATAGGTTTTTAAATATATGCCAAGAAAAGTTTTAATAGTTGCAATAATTTTCCTAAGTTTTGTTATTTTCTTGACTAACAATCAGGTATTTTCTTTCGAGCAAGCGGTTTTATACTTTGAACCATCGTCGGGCTCTTTTAGAATCGGAGAAACTTTTCAAATAGCAGTGAAGGTAGATACAAAGGGAAATACAATAAATTCGGCCCGAGGAATTATTGATTTTCCTCCTGATAAAATCGAGGTTTTGGACATAGGGAAGGGGAAATCAATTTTCGTTTTTTGGGATAATACCACCTCTTTTTCTAATTCTTCCGGCGAGATAACCTTTGGCGGAGGATTACCTTCGCCTGGATTTTCAGGCGCTTCTGGCCAGATTTTAAGGCCCACTTTTAGAGTAAAAAAAGTGGGGGTAGCCATAATTGAATTTAAAGAAGCTGCGGTATTAGCCAATGATGAAAAAGGAACGGATGTCTTGGGAAGATTAGAAAAGGGGAGTTATGAATTAGAGACAGAAGTTACTCCAGTACCATCAGGAACTCCTTTTCCTGCCAAGGAATTAGAACCGCCAAAGATTACCACTTATTCTAAAGAGATTTCTTCTACCGAAATCCTTTATTTAGAAGGCTCGGCCTTATCAGACAGTACCGTAATTTTGTATATTGAAAAAGAAGACGAAGAACCAATTATTAAAGAAATTGATAGTTCGCCTGACGGAAGTTGGTCTTATATTCATGATAAATTTTTACAACCCGGCAAATATTCTATTTATGCCAAAGTAAAGATTAAAACAGGTGAAATTTCTGACAGTAGTAAGCCAATAGAAATTTTAGTAAAAGCGGGGGCGCTTAATATCTGGAGATTTTCAATAAAAAACGAGACGCTTTATGGAATTATCACTTTACTTTCAATTGTAACCATTTGTATCCTCTTTGCTGTCTTTGTCTATCTTTGGCATCAAGGCAATAAAAATAGAAAAAAATTAGTCAAAGAAATAAAAGAAGCTGATGAGAGCGTTGTAAATGGATTCTGGACCTTGAAAGAAGAAGTAAGAAGAGAACTCAATATTCTTCAAAAAATGAGAATTACAGAAGACCATCTTCCACCAAAAGAGAAAAAAGAAAGGAGAAAGATACTCGACGATTTATTAGAAGACTTGGAACTTTTAGAAAAAGTAGAAAAATATATCAAAAAAGAGATTAAAGATATAGAAGATATTCTGCCGGGCTAAAGACAGAAAGAATACTCTCAGAGAGCAAAACTCCCCATTTTAATGGGGAGTTTTTTATTTAATACTCCAAATTACTTTTGTAATTTGGAGGCCACAACAAAATTGGGACTTGACCCTTCACCTTCCACCCTTAACTAAAGGTGATATGGTTCACCTTTTTAAGCGGACTTTCAAAATGAATTTAAAATGTTCTAAACAATATATAAAAAAGGCAAAAGTCCTTCTGGATATCTGTATAAAAAGGTGAAGGGCTTGACAAAAAAATTGTGTGGAATAAAATGTAACTAAAGTGGTTCATTGTGGAAAAAACTGGGGAAAACTATAAATCTTTGGGGAAAAACAAATTCATACTAACATCTTAACATTTTAGCATTCTAACATTTTTAATCTTAAATATTGTTTAAATGTTAATGTGTTAGGATGTTAAAATGAAATTATGTTTATAGGAGAATATCAATATTCTATCGATGATAAAAAAAGACTTTCCATACCTTCTAAGTTTAGAAGGGAGCTTGGCAAAACCGATATAGTAACTCGAGGACTCGATGGGTGTTTATTTTTATATCCCCAAAAAGAATGGAAAAAATTAGCCGAGAAATTAGGAAAACTCCCTTTGGGACAGCGAGATTCTAGGGGATTTCAAAGAATAATGTTGTCAGGAGCAATGGAAGTAGGTATCGATAACTTAGGAAGAATTTTGGTTCCTGATTATTTAAAAAAATACGCAAACTTACAAAAAAAAGTAGTAATTGTCGGACTTTATAATCACATTGAGCTTTGGAACGATAAAAGGTGGAAAGAATATCAGCAAAAGTCAGAAAAGGAGGTGGGCGATATGGCAGAAAGACTCTCCCAATTAGGGGTTTAGAAATTTATTGAAATCTATTGAAACTGATAGAAATTTATTGCAACGAGTTTCGCAAGCGAAGTGAGTAAATTTCTATGAATTTCTTTAATATCCATGTTTCTGTTTTAACGAATGAGGTTATAAATTATTTAAATCCCAAACCTAATGAGAATTTTATTGACGGAACTTTTGACGGAGGCGGACACACAGAGGTTTTATTTCAAAAAAATGGGCCAAATGGAAAAATCCTGGGAATAGATGCGGACAAAGAAATATTAAATATTGCAACTTCAAAATTTCAAAAAGAAATTCAAGAGGAAAGATTAATTTTAGTAAATGATAACTTTAAAAATTTAAAAGGGATTATTGAAAATAATTGCCCTGGCTGGAAGGAAAAAGTTTCGGGAATAATATTTGATCTTGGAATATCGCTTTGGCATCTTGAGGAATCGGGCAGAGGATTTTCTTTCAAAAAAAATGAGAACCTTGACATGCGATATGATAAAAGAGAAGGATTAACTGCCCAAAAAATTATAAATAGTTGGCCCGAAAGAGAGATTGAGAAAATTTTAAGAGAATATGGTGAGGAGAGATATTCAAGAAAAATTGCCGGGGAAATTATAAGAGAAAGAAAGAAAAAAGCAATTTTGACAACTTTTGACCTTATAAATATTGTTAGAAAGGCAGTGCCCCGATATTACAAGAAAGGGTATATTCACCCTGCCACCAGAACTTTTCAGGCTTTAAGAATAGCAGTTAATAGAGAACTTGAAAATTTGAAAGAAGCTTTACCTCAAAGTATAGAAATTTTAAAGCCAAAGGGAAAACTAATTGTTGTTTCTTTTCATTCTCTCGAAGACAGAATCGTAAAATTCTTTTTTAAAAAAGAAACACAGAATAATAGAATAAAGATTTTAACTAAAAAACCAGTAAGACCAAGTGATGAAGAACTGAAATTCAATCCCAGGGCTCGGAGCGCTAAATTAAGAGCAGCCATTAAGATATAGTCGCTAATCTTTGCGAATAAGAGTGCAAATTTTCTCGAATATATTTGCACAAATTCGTACCAGAATTCGCATAGATTCGTAATTATTATGCCCCAATCTCTATCGGTCATCTCTTATATAAATTACCCCAAATATCTTTTGAGAAAGAAAAAGAAAATTTTAAAGAAAACTAATTGGATTTCTCTTGGTTCTTTCGTTTTAAGTCTTTTAATAATTGGGTGTTTTGTCTTTTATCTTTATATGGAAATGTGCTTGGTAGAGATGAATTTTGATTTAAGAAAAAAGGAAGAAGAAGTAAGTGCCTTGGAAAACGAAACAAAGCAATTAGAATCTAAAATTGGCAATACGCTCTCCATTGAAGAACTCAAGAAAAAAGTTCAGGATTTAAAATTGACAAAAGCGAACGAGATAAGATATTTAAGGCTTAAAGGAACGCCAACCCTCTCTTTAGAAAATAAATAATGTTTCGGCGAGCGGGGCATTTCGATCCTAACCGCCCACCGACCAGAAAAATAACCTCCTCTGAACTCCTCATTTTCTCAGGAAAACCAACCGCAGTAAGGTGAGGTATTCCTGAGAAAATAAAACAGAATAGATATTTACCCCCGCACCAAAACCTTTGGTGTGGGGGTAAATTACACTCTTAACATAGGAAAGTGAAGAAAAAATATTATGAATAGACAACAAATGGTGGGTAAGGGCCGTCTTTATTTTCTTTTCTTCCTGTTTTTTATTCTTATAGCGGTGATTGCAGCCCGCTTATTTTATATTCAGATAGAAAAACATGATTACTATAGTCAATTAGCTGAAAAGCAACATTTAAGCAAAACCGTCTTACAAGCCAAAAGAGGGAAGATATTTTTTTCTGATGAGTTTAATCTCCTGGCGGCAAATCAAGGAATGGAAAAGATAGCCGTGGCTCCAAAAGAGGTAGAGGATACTCAAAAATTAGCCGAGGAATTATCTTTAGTTATAAAAATGGATAAAAAAGAAATCTTGGCAAAGATTTCTGATAAAAGTGATCCTTGGATAGAAATCGGAGAAATTCCGATAGAAAAAGCAAAACCACTCTATGATATAAAAGGACTTCACTTTCAATCTGATTTTAAACGTTATTATCCGCAAGAAGAAGTTGCCGCCCATGTTATTGGTTTTTTAAATAAAGAAAAGGTTGGCCAATACGGAGTCGAAGAGTATTATAATAAAGAACTCAAAGGCCTGGATGGATTTTGGCGAGGTATCGTTGATGCCAAAGGAAGAAAAATATTATCACCCTTTAATAAGATTCAAGACCCGGTAGATGGTGACGACCTTGTACTGACTTTAGATTTTAATATCCAACTTTTCATTGAAGATAAATTAAAAGAAATGGTAAAAAAATACGGCGCCAAGGGAGGGACAATTATAGTTTCGCGGCCTAAAACCGGCGAGATTTTGGGCATAGCCTCTCTATCATCTTTTTCTAAGATTCAAAATTTTAATCCTAACGAATATAACTTAGTTAAAAAAGAGGAGATGGATGTTTTTAAAAATCCAGCTATCTCTATACCTTTTGAGTCCGGTTCTATTTTTAAGCCTGTTACAATGGCGGGTGCCCTTGAAGAAAATGTAATAACTCCTCAGACAACCTATATTGATAAAGGAGAGGTAAAAATTGGGAGGTACATTATTAAAAATTCGGACCTGAAAGCCCATGGAAAAAAAACAATGACAGAAGTTTTGGAATTTTCATTGAATACAGGTGCGGTTTTTGCTCAGCAAAAATTAGGCGGTGCTAAATTTACAGAATACGTTCAAAAATTTGGTTTTGGGCAAAAAACAAATATTGACTTAGCCGGTGAAGTTACTGGGAATATCAAAAATATTTTAGAACCCCTCTCAAGAGAAAAGTTAATTGAATATGCTAATGCCTCTTTCGGTCAGGGGATAAGTATAACTCCTATCCAAATTATTCAAGCCTTTTCAGCAATTGCCAACCAGGGGCAAATGGTAAAACCCTATATAGTCAAAAAAGTTATTCATCCTGATGAAACTTTTGAAGAAACAAAACCAGCAGTAATTTCCCAAGTTATCTCCTCTGAGACGGCTTTGCGTTTGACTGCCATGATGGTGAGCGCAGTTAAAAATGGCTATGGCAAAAAAGCAGGGCTTGAAGGATACCTAATCGCCGGGAAAACTGGTACCGCTCAAGTCCCCTGGGCTTATTTTGGTATTCAAAAGAATGGTTACTCAGATAAAACAATTCAATCTTTTATCAATTTTGCTCCAGCTTTTAATCCAGAATTTGTCTTATTTTTAAAAATGGAAGGACAAACCAAGGGACCAAGATTCTCTGCCGATTCTTTAGCGCCAATAGCAAAAGAAATTAATCAATATCTTTTTACTTATTTTGGAATTCCGCCGGAATAGTAAGGGTTGACCCCGTAGTAGAAATTTGACAAATATTTATTTGTTTGTGTAGCAAGTCAAATTTTCACTACGGGGTTGAATTTTTTTTATTTTTGGCTAAAATTATCTTTGAATGTAAAATGAGAGATTAATAACCTTGGGCGTGAGGCGACTAAGCCCCCATAACTCAATGGTAGAGTAACTGCCTTTTAAGCAGGAAGTTGGAGGTTCGAGTCCTCCTGGGGGCACAACGCTAAGCGTTGTTTCTGGCACGCTAAGCGTGCCACCACGCTAAGCGTTGTTTCTGGCACGCTAAGCGTGCCACCACGCTAAGCGTTGTTTCTGGCACGCTAAGCGTGCCACCACGCTAAGCGTTATTTCTGGCACGCTAAGCGTGCCACCACGCTAAGCGTGCAATTAAAATATGT
>PFRL01000016.1:0-6444 GCA_002788555.1 Parcubacteria group bacterium CG_4_9_14_0_2_um_filter_35_11
CCACAGGTAATGGGGCAACCAATAGTTGCCTTATGCTTTTTGGCAATGGCTTTGCGAATTTCATTAATGGTAATAAGCTTGCCTTTTGAGACTTTTTTCATAATCTCGTTTACTTCTCGAGGAGCGGGAATTGCCACTGTACCGGTTCCCCACCTTTTACTCATTTTTCTGGTAATTTTTTCTACTTTGGGTAGGCCGTGACTTTCGTGTAATTTTTCTAAAGCAGTTTTCTTTTTGTATGCCATATTATTTATTGAGCTATTTAAACGACCTCTTACTAATTATATTTAAAAGAAAAATGAATCAACTTCTTTCAAATTCTCTATCTAAGATTCCGTAACGGACATTATCTCTCCAGCGACCTTCTCGCCAACTTGTTTCTCGATGCAGTCCTTCTCTTTTAAAACCCAATTTTTCTACAACTTTTTTGGAAGCGGGGTTGTCGCTAAAAATGCAGCACCAAATGCGATGGAGTTTAAGCTTTTCAAAACCGAATTTTAAAATCAACTTTCCCGCTTTGGTCACTATTCCTTGGCTCCAGTATTTTGACCCTAACCAATAACCCAACTCAGCATTTTTGTGTTCAAAATTTACCTTATCGAGCCCAATACAACCAATAACCTCTTTTCTATTTTTTAATTCAATTCCAAAAACAAACTCAGATTTTTTTTGTAAAGATTTTTTCGTTTTTTGAATGAAAATTTGAGCATCTTCAATTTTATAAGGCCAGGGAATCTTTAGGGTGCTTTCGCTAATTCTTTTGTCTTGAATATTTAAATAAATATCTTTAGCGTCAGAGTTTTTCAACGGCCGCAAAATAATTCTCTTTGCCTTTAATCTTAAATCCGAATTTTTGATCTTGGGAATATTGCCTCTATTTTTGCTATGGTATTGATTAATTTTATCTAATCTTCTCTCGTGTCTACCGCCCAAAAATTTATTACTTAGAAATGTTTTTACTATTTCTAAAGCTTGTTTTTGAGAAAGATAATCCGCTCCTAGGCATAATATATTGATATTATTTTTCTGACGAGTCTCTTTGGCTATTTTTTTATTAAAAGCGACTGCCGCTCTAATTTTGGGATGGCGATTAGCCATAATTGAGACCCCAATGCCAGAACAACAGCAAAGGATTCCTCGCGCATTTTTGTCTTTTGCTACTTTAATAATGGCATCTTTAACGATATCTGGGTAATCATCTCTGGGATTGTACTTGAAAGCTCCATAATCCTCTATTTGGTATTTTTGTTTTTTCAGCTTTTCAATTAAATATTCTTTTAATTCAAAACCGCCATGGTCAGCGGCAAGAAAAATTTTCATACCTTTCAATTAGTCCCATTGGCACTTTTGATTGAGACACTTACATTCCAGATTATAAGTTTTGGCATTATAGCATTCTCGCCATTCGCAGGTGGTAATAATTGATTCTTCAGAGCGAGACTGACAGACCTGGCTAGAGCAACCTCCACTAATGCAATCAGAATCTTTCTGGCATTTCCCGTAAGTTGAAGTGCCGCAAAATCCTTCTTTGGGCTGGGACGGTTCTTGAACTGTGGTTTTAACAAAGTTAACTGGAATTTTAAGTTCGTCAGCGTTTTCAGGTAGCCCCGAGGGATTATTTTTCTCTAATACAAGCGTTCCTTTGTTTGTTGTTGAAGTGGAAAATTTAAGTTCTACTCGAAATGGCACAAAATTTTCAGTCGTCCACTCGCCTTGAGCCTGAGCGTTGGCTGACCCTAAAAGGTTATCTCCTCCGTCGAAAATTTTAACTGGAAAAGTCCCTTCAAAATACCAAGAGCCTCTCGCCTCTCCTTCAATTACAAGCGGGCTTGCTATTGTTTGGTTTGACCGAGGATTATTTAATTTTATTAAATCTTTTTTCTCCAATTCATTACCGATGTCCTCAACAAAAGTCTGACCATTTGGTGCCTTGCATTGTCGCGGATAACTTTCCATTACCGGATAGCCGGCTTTGACGCACTCATCAAAACTTTGAACCTCAATCTGAGGAGATTTTAAATATATCCACAGGCCGGCGGCTATTAAAATGATGATTATTACAATAATAAAATAAGTTAATTTCTGCTTCATAAAATTTTATTTTTGATTAATTTTCTGACCTTTGGTTTATTGTTGATGGAATTCTTCTGCTTCTTTCTCCATTTTTTCTAACCTGGTGTAGTAATCTGGAAATTCGTTTAAATGGGCCAGGGCGATTTTTCCGGTTGTCATTAAGTCGTCATTAGTAACGTTTGTCTGCGGGTCGCGTAATCCATGCTCTAATTCCACATCCATACCCTTCCTGAACTCTGCAACATCAAACTTGCTCCAATCAATACCAAGGGCTTCACCAATTCTTTTAGCTTCTTCAGTTGTAAACCCCGTTAGAGATTTGTTTTCTTTGTGCTTCTCTTTTGCCTTTTGATTCTCTAACGGGGTAAAACTTTTTTTAGGTTCCATATTATTAATTTTTTAAAATAATCGACTTTTTCACTTAATTTTATCAGGAAAATTACGACTAATCAAAAGGAGATTTTATCCCCTACCTTAAGGTTAGATTTTTTGACAAATCCGGCGTTAACCTCTAAAACTGCGTTTATTTTCTCTTCCGGAGTTAAGACGTGAGGTGGTTGATAGCCTTCTGGCTTTATGTTTTGAGTTATTCCTACGACCTTGTCATCTCTTATCCAAATAAAATCAAGAGGAATTAAAGTGTCTTTCATCCAAAAAGAATGAAAATCCGGTTTGTCAAAAAGAAAAAGCATACCTTGGTTTTCTGGAAGGGACTGGCGGTCAGAGAGACCTTTGGCTCTTTTCTCGGGCGTGTCAGCGATTTCTACTAAAATTTCGATGTCATTTATTTTAATAGATTTAAGAGAGGAACCAGAATATCGCTTATAATAAATAAAAAGTGCCAATAAGATAATTAAAACTACCAAAATTAAGCGTAAAGTAATCCTCATTTGTTATTTCTTGCTTTAATTATTACTAAAAGACCGCCCTTCAAGAAATCTTTTTTCTCCGGTCTTAACTTATTTCTCAATAATAAAGGAATTAATCCCTTTTGCTCAAAATAACCTTTAAAATATTGATAATGACTTTTTCCAGCAAAATACTCTATAGTTCTCACAAAAAAAGAAACCATATTAAAACGTAAGGGAACTCTGAAATCAGTAAAAATTAAAAAACCATCTTTTTTTACTACTCTTTTCATCTCAGATATAATTTTATTCCTCGAATCTTTTTCTATTTCATGAAAAACAAGAGAAATGGAGGCAAAGTCAAAAGAATTATCTTGGAAAGGAAGTTTTGAGGCATCAGCAATTAAAAAAGAGAGGTTAGGTAGATTTTCTCTCTTTTTTCTTTTTTCTGCTACTTTTATCATTTCTGGATTTAAATCTATTCCTGTAGCTTCAGTTCCTCTTTTCCCGTAATAAAATACTTGGTCTCCAGTGCCACAGCCCAGGTCCAATACCTTATCTCCTTTTTTCATTCCTGAAAATTCTATTGTGAAAACTCTCAAATCTTGCAACAAAGGATCAATCAAAACAGAATACAATGACATAATAATTGTAACGCTCTTTAGTTATCTAAGATACTAACTCCTATTAAATTTTTTATAAGACCGAAATGCTAAAAATATTCCCAAAATTTCAATAATGACTGTGAAAATATGATGAATTAAAAGCCAAACATTCCAAGAAACTCTCAAAAAGAAATCCTTAAAAGTACTGATTAGAAGAAAAATTACTGGAATTTCAATGGCTCCGTGGATAATTATTCCTATCAAAAGCCCGATTATAATAACAAAAATAATTTTAAAATATTTTATCATTGTTAAATTTTATTACCCTTTTTCCCCTCCAAAACAATCATGGCATGGAAGTCCTGATAAATTTTAGTGTTCTTGGGAAGATTTTGTTGAAATAATTGTTGAAGATAATCGTAAGAACCTGCCTTCGGCAGAACCTTGTTTCCTCGCTTTGCTCGGAAATAGGAAAACTTCTTGCCCCGTAGTAAAAATTTTTTGCTATGGGGTCTCGAAAGATGGTGCTTCTTGGCAAAGCGACGAGTGTATTCGTCGCTAACAAAAATAGGTTTTCCTCCGGCGTAAAGCAAAATGGAGTCGGCTGTTTCTGGTCCAATGCCATAAAGCGAAAGGAGTTGTCTTCGGCAAGTTTTTAAATCTTGGTCAAAAAATTTCTCTAAAGTTCCGTAATTTTTGACAATAAAGCAACAAAGTTGAAAAAGTCTTTTGGCTTTTTGTTTATAAAAACCCGAGGGCTTAATTAATTTTCCTAACAATATCTTGTTTTTCTTAAAAATTTGATAAACTCCCTTAATTGATAAAACTTTTTCTCTTTTGAGATTTCGTAGAGCCAACTCGACATTTCTCCAGTTAGTCCTTTGAGTTAAAATCGCTCCGATTACAATTTCTTCTTTATCTTCTTTAGTCTTCCGCCTTTTGCACCACTTCTCCCAAAAATCCTTTGGCCCGCCCCGTAGGGAACCCGCCTGCCCCGTAGTCAACTTGTTGTACTTCGGGGTTCTCCTTCGGGGCCTTCCGTATTTTTTCAAAAGAGAACGATAGATTTGGTAGATTTGCGGAGATTTTGTCACTTTTTTAATTTTATATCGTATAAAATATCTTCTAATTTCCTTAAATTTCTCTCCACTTCGTCGTATTTTTGCCTTAACTTTCCTCGAAAGCCAACTTTCGTAAGCTCTTGAGCGACATTCTCCACTGCTTTTTGGTATAAAGTTAAGTCTTGAAGATTTTTGAGATTGGCTATAGTTACTGCCCTCCTTACCAACTCGCCTGTAAAATCACAGGTTCCAGAGATTATTTCCTCTGCTCCTACTTTGATAAAATCAGGAATTTTCGTCTTGGAACTAGTTAAAAAATTAAAATAAGTAATAGCTTCAATATATTCTTCTACTGCTTCTTTATAAAAACTCTGGTTCAATAATTCTCTATTTTTCTTAATAATTTTATTTATCAACTTAAAAAGTTCTTCTGTCTCTTTAATGTTCTTTTTACTTTCCTTGATATTGTCTCTTCGCAAAAGAGCAATCGCCTCTTTTGATTTTGTTCTAATTTTATTGGAAAGCTTTTGAACTCCGTAAGCTAAATCCTGAACTTTTTGATATTTTTTGATAGATTTTTTAAGTAAGTTATTCATATTTTTTAAGAATTTCTTTTATATATTTTTCTTTTGCCATTTTATGACCCAATTCTTGTTATTTTTGGGCCAGATTTGTTTACCCCGTTTAGAAATTGAAATTTCTAACGGGGTTTAAGATCCCTCAAAAATATTCTGGTTGTCACTGGTCCTACGCCTCTAAATTCTTGTAAGCGTCTGGCTAAATCCTCTTTGTTTTTTGAGACCTTAAAGAGGTGAGTTAAAAAACCATAGCGTTCTCTTAATTCCTTACAAATATCTAATAGTTTAGTGGCGGTAGAAAAATCATACCTTACATAGTGGCCCCTATCTAAGATTTTAACTAATTTATCCCAGCCGGCTTCTAAAATTCTCTCAGGGCTCAGCAACTTTTCCTTTTTGAACTCAAAATAAGTTCTTTTGGCAACCTTTTGTTGAATGGGTTTTCCAAAAAGTAAACAAGCTAAAAACCATTTAAAAATTTCTTTTTCTTTGCCTGATTTAAGATTGATTCCTAAATTCTTCGAATAAATCTTTTTCATTTATGTTTGTATACCAAATAAAAAGCTGGAATTTCCAAAATTAACCCAGAGATAATAAATCCAATTCCATAATTAAAAACTTCAACATCTATATATCCCACTCCTAATCCAATAAAAAACATTCCTAAGGCGCAAACCAACCACTCCCAAAAACTCAGAGTTTTTAATTTTGGAAACATTTTTTATTTAAATTTTTTTCTTTTTCTTTCGACTCTTCGATGCTCCAAGCGTGTGGCAAGATGCCAGGTGCGAGGTTGGGTCTTGGAAAGGAGGGTCGACTTTTTCCTAGAGATTCTTTTTGCCCCGTTAGAAATTTTTAGTCTATGAGGTTTTGTAATATTGATGTTTGGAGAATTTCTAACGGGGTTTGATGAGTCTCTTCTTGGTTTTTTCATAGATATTATTAAACTTATTTAATTTAAATTTTTACCAACCCCATTCGCTGTAAAATTTATTATCCAAAAAAGAATTAATTGCCTGCTTTATATAGGGTATTATATTATCAGGAAGATTATTAAGTTCAAACCATCTTAAGCCATCGCATTTATGAGGTTCTAAAATTTGGGCTTTACCTTCCCATTTTTCTGCTCTGAAGAAAAAGTTAATCCTTTCTTCGTTCGGTTCTTTCCTGTGCATCACGTGAACCAACTTTAAATCCCTTGCATCTACCTTTACTCCGATTTCCTCTTTTGCTTCCCTTATCATGGTCTCGGTTAAGGTTTCATTTCCTTCCAAATGAC